>NZ_JABAIG010000039.1:0-2576 GCF_012641385.1 Rhizobium sp. P28RR-XV | reverse complement strand
GTAAGCGCTATTTTCCATGCGCATTGGCGGCTTCGTCACGGCTAAATCGCCCTCGTATCGGGAGCGGTATGCAGCTCTATTAGGCCGCGGAGGTGCCGGAGAAGTTGAACGGTAACAGGTCGCCGATATCGGCAATCTCGTCGCGCTGCGGCAACGCGTTGAGCACGTGGCGCAGCCAGGTGAGTGGGTCGACGCCACAGGCGCGGCAAGTCAGCATCAAACTGTAGATCACGGCGCTGGCCTTGGCCCCGTCGGCGGTATCGCTGAACAGCCACGATTTTCTTCCGGTCGCAAAAACTCTGATCTCGCGTTCCAAAATGTTGTTATCGATCGGCATCCTGCCGTCGCTGGTATAGCGTGTCAGGTAATCCCATTGGTTCAGAGTGTAGGACACGGCATCGCCGAGCTTGGTATCCGGCACGACCTTTGGCGCGATATTGTCGAGCCACGTCTTTAGGGCGTTCAGGACAGGCAAGCTGTGCTGTTGCCGGAAACGGCGAATGCAGTCGGCCTGCGTTTCACCGGCGTCGGGCTTTTTGTCTCGCGCCTGCTTTTCGATCCGGTAGAGCTGCTCGAAGAACCGGAGTGCCTGCTCCGGCGGTCCGCCTCCATTCTTCCTGGTTTTGAGGGCCTCGACGAAGCGCCGCCGGGAATGGGCCATGCACCCGACATGGGTTGCGTTATCCAATGTGCGCCAGGCTGTGTAACCATCGCTCATCAGTATGCCGCGATAGTCACCGAGGAAGGTCTGCGGGTGTATCTGGCCGCGGCCGGGCTGATAATCGAGCAGTACGATCGGCTCTTCACTGTCCTCGTCGCTGCGATAGGCCCACATATACGACGTGCTGGTGGCTTCCTTGTCCTTTTCCTTCAGCACCTGAACGGTTGTCTCATCTCCATGGATGATGGGTTGCGATCGGAGCCGCAGCTTCAGCGCGTCATAGATGCGGTGCAGATGCTTCTGGCTTGAGCCGATGACCCAGTGAGCGAGAGCGCCACGGCTGATCGGAACGCCGGCCCGCTCGAATGTCTGAGCCACGCGGTAGAGCGGGGTGCCGTCGACGTATTTATGAACCAGCGCGAAGGCTAGCGTCGAGGCAGTGGCGATGCTGCCTGGCAGGGGTTGCGGCGGCATTGGAGCGATCACGACCGGCGTGTTGATCCCGGTGCGGTCGCAATGACGGCAAGCGTACTTGAACCGCACATTCTGCAGGACCTTTGCCTTGACCTCGATATGGAGCTGCTCGGTAACGGCCTCGCCCATACGATGCATTTGGCCGTTGCAGCAGGGACAAGCCTTCTGAACGTCGGGAATGTCATATTCGACACGCTCGCGCGGGAGGTCTTCCGGCAGAGGCCGGCGGCCGCGCTTCTTTCCCACGGCGCTCTCAACCGGCGGCAGGCCTGTGTCCGGGAGATCGACAACGTCATCACCGTCATCTTCGTCTGCAGCCTGTTCGGCTTCGTTGAAGAGGCGATCGATGTGCTTTTCGCTGCGAGGGGCAAAGCGATGCAGCCTTGCCAGTGCCAGCTCCTCTTCCAGCTTGACGACCCGTCGCGAGAGCGCGTCCTTCTCGGCTTTAAGCGCAGCGATTTCGGCAGCATTTGCCGCCAACTGCGCCATCAGCTCTGCAACGCTTGGTTCGCCGGTCCGAGTCATCAGATTCTTGAATCTGAACCGCCCCTGCGCGTCAATCGCAATTCGCCATTCTCAGCCGGCGATCTGATATTGCCGCACCGGATGGCGGATCATCGCATCGATATCGATACCGTCGAGTATCCAATGCAGTTGTTCTGTCGTCAGCATGACCACCGGCACCTCACGGCGTGGCCATCTGAACTTGTCCTCTGTCAACCGCTTCAGGACAAGCACGAAGCCGGAGCGATCGAAGAACAGCAGCTTCACCCGGTCGTGACGGCGATTGCAGAAGGCAAATACCGCAGGCGCAAATGGATCGAGCGCCATCGTCTCCTGGACCAGAACCGCAAGGCTGTTGATGCCGGCCCGGAAGTCGATTGGTTCGCGATGCAGATAGACTTGAAGATCAGCGCCAAGCTTAAACATGGCCCAGAGCTCCGATTATCGCCGTCAACGCGCTGATGTCGCTGCACTCCAGCGACAATCTCACACCATTCGGCAGTGATGCGCTCACCTTCGCTGGAGAGGACAGCGGGCCGCTCCTCTCCGCCGTCGGTAATCGCTCTTCGCGATCCGTGGCAGGCATCTCGATGTCGAACTTGCTGCTCGCGGCGGTGATTTGAACCGGAATAAAGGACGATGTCGAAGACGGCGATAATGGACGGGCCTGGGTGTGTTTCCGTATCCATTTCCAAACGAGGTTTGCGTTGACCCCGTGATCGCGCGCGAGTTTCGATACCGACGCGCCAGGTTCAAGGCAGGCCGCGACAAGGCGGTCTTTCGAACTTTGATCGAAACGGCGTCTCCCATTCCGACCAACCAGCCGCACGGCGAATTTTTGACCTTCATTCATAACTAGGTGTCCACCTCTTTTAGGCGGACACCTCATGCCAAAGCTCACTCAACTAAAGAAGGTGCGGAGAAACTCGCGCTTACG
>NZ_JABAIG010000037.1:0-4941 GCF_012641385.1 Rhizobium sp. P28RR-XV | reverse complement strand
GCGCTATCCGCGCCCACTGTTCGTCCCGAAGGATCAGACGATCCAAAACACCCATGACTGCCTCCAAAAGACAGTCTTGAATCTGATTTGCTCAGCCTTGGAAACCCAAGAGTCCACACCTCCTAGCCCACCCCGAAGCTACCAGGGCACCCATCAGTTCGGCTGGACGATCAAAAAGCGTGGCCAAAGGCTTTTGTTCGCCTGCTTGAGTTGTCAGCTTAATAGACGCGTGGGCGAACTGAGCCTGACTGGCATACTTTGAAATAAGCTCTTCCATCTCGACGGCCGGATCGGTATCCGTGTCCGGTGGAAGTGGCTCTATGCAATCATAAGCATCGCCATCAGCGGATTCGATCCAATCGAGTACAACCGCCTGTTCCTTATCAGAAAAAACGCGATACATCGGCCCTTCAAATTGCATAAGCGCGATCAAGTTACTGTCACGGGGATGCTTGGGGTCGACCAACCCCTCCGTAAGAAGTAGGTTCAAAAGTTCTTCCGGTTTGTCAAATAAGCTGTTCAGTGGCTTTCCGCCTAAGGATACGCCACCATGCACTTGTTTTGCAAAGGGAGCCTTTTTGCGAACAAGCGCAAGCATCTGATCTCGATAAAATCCAGCCAGATCAGGAACACAGCTTGGCTCCTTTGGAGTGCCTATGTTGAGCTTCTTCTTATCGATAATGAGCCGTCGCATGAAGGTATCGGTGCCAAGGAATCCTACCGTTGCCCAAGTAACGTAGCCATTCCAAATACGCTTCCAGTTTCGCTGAACTTCGTCATCTCCGCCCTCCAGCCGTTGCTCGGCCAGAAACGCCTTGATTGCTTCGATCGCCAGCGCGCCGTGACCTTCGCTGATGTTATCGATTGCCACATGCAGTTGGTAAAAGAGCGGATCTATGCCGCGGCCGCGAAGCATCCGAACAGAAGGCGTGAGTGTTGGTGTGGCCTCCCATTCCAGGTAGAGCGTCATGCCGAGGAGTTCAGGAAAAAACTCTTGCGGAAATAAACCGACACATTGTTGAAAAACGCCCGTTCGCCATGCCCCAGGTACAAAAGGGTAGTCAATGAATTCACGGGAATTCACCGACGGGAGATAGACGCCTTTGCTTCTCAGTAGGTTGTCGTACACGTTAGCGTGGTTTTGCTCAACCTCCCCATTGCCGGCCTCATCGGCCCAAATGTCAAAAAGCTTTGACATGACTTCGTCCGATGGACGAGCAGTCATAATATTCTGTAGCCAAACCCCATCGAGGAAATTAAAGGGCGCCTTCTGAATCAAATTATCGATGACGACTTTATTTGATGCCTTTCCAACCGGATATTCCTTCCCAGCATAGGTGACAGTCGACTGATCGTAGAAGTGGCTAGTATACATCGTATTCTCAACAAAAGAGTCATATATAAACTTCATCCGTTCATGGAGACGTTCTTCAGTGTAATCAAATTCAGCGTAGGTCGGGTCCGCCGCATAGTTAGCATTAGCGAGGTAGGCACGCGCGTACTGACGCGCGGTTTCGCGAAATTCCGGAAAATTTTCGATGTTGAGAAGTTTATGAAATGCTTCGCGCTCTTCGTCGGTTGTTGGTAGCGGCGGAGCGACAGCTTCGTCGGCACGGAGCACCGCGGTGGTATCCTCTAAAGGACATCCAGCTTCGATCCACTGGCCAATGACCAAACCATCGCCGCCAGTGTATTGCCCATGGGGCGTGTAGACTTCAAAAATTGAGTTACCAATGCGCTTTCATTCGGCTTTCCAGGCAAGACAAGCGTTGTGTCTCCAGCTAGGGCCTGCATAAAGCTCAGTGTTGATGCATTCGCAAGGTCAAACCACCACGCGACGGGGTGGCCTGCAAGCTGCCGGAATTCGTGGCTCTCCACGTTCACTCCGATACCGCGCCAGCGGTCCAGTACATCAACCATACTCGCTGCAATTCCTGCCATGGCTGCCCCTCGTCTGGATTTTTTGGTTGATAAGTGATGTGATAGTAAAACCGAAAGTAGCAATATGCAATATTAAAGATATTTACCTTGGCGGCAGTGATTGATTACTTCGGCCCGCCTCGCCAGGCGGTATTTAGATCCCGCCACTGCTGCGGTAGCGAGAAGGCGATAAGAGGTAACCCGGTGGTCACTTCCTTGACGCCCTACCACATTCGATCACCTGCCTGCGATTAGCCCCCAAGTGCATTTAGAGCACAGGACACGGACACTTCTTGCCAAGAGGACACGTTGCACGAAGCGTTCAGCCGCTGTGCTGCAGGTTCATCTGCGGGTGCCGACGCATGCACAGCAGTCGGTGAAGCTCTCACCTTCGCCGATCAGACGAAGGAGGAACCATGGTCAAAACGAAAAAGACTGCGACAGCGAAACGCAGGCGCCCGCGAAGCAAAGCTCGGGAAGAGCCAGTCTACTATGCGATCGCGATCGAAGATTGGGAATGGAGCTATTCGTTCAGCGCAAATCACATGAAGGACCGCCACGAGCTCTATAACGAGTACCGGCATTTGCACCTGATGGGGAAGCTTCTTCGACCATCGAAGATAAAGGTGGATACGGTGCGCCTCACGTTTCTGCCTAACGACACATACAACCGCGACCAGTGGGACCGGCAGGTCAGGGCTTATGTGGGGACCCTGAACCTTTATCGCGGTCACATGGACGGGCTATTTTCGCTCCCGTCTGATGCACTGCCGCATCTTCTGACGATGCTGACGGCGGACAAGATCAAGTTCGCCGTGCTGCATGGCGCGAAGCTTCGCTACGGCCATGCCGACATGGCGGGTTTCCGCCTGGAGATGAACATCGATGATGACGACCTGCCGCCGGAGGGCTGACAGCAGAGCATCGTTAGATGCGATACTTCCGGACATCATCTGGGAAGTTGAGCGGCTTGTAAGCGGTCGAGTTGTTGATCTGTGGCAAGACCGAATGTCCTCTGGTTCCATACTACTTTTGGGCGTCTATTCGATATCCATTAGTTGTGTATATTAAAAATACATCTCTACTTCTGCGGAATATAATCTGAATGCGTGTGGTGAGCAAAAGTTGCATGTTCCGACACCGATAGCTGGCATCATAAATCCAAAGTTTGATCGGGATTAAAGCGGGTTGGGCACCGGACTGATTGTAGTGGTAAGAGATGGGAAGCATTTCTCTAACTCTTCAGCAGAACCGAGGGTTGGACCAACCCTCGTTAATTCTACCCATTGAAAGGCACTCTAAACATCGCTGGTTGCAAGTATGGCAGTGCGGCGAGAGGAACTGCGATGAGCAAGAGGGAGTCCAGTATTTTAGCGTTGCTGTGGCTTGTAACCGTTCGGCTTGCGACAGTTATTCTTGCCATTTTGCTTCCTGGTTGCGGAGGCTTCGAGTCATATAAGTACAGCGGTAGCAACGATGATATTTTATTTATCGTGAATACCGCACCGCCATTTACAGCAGCACGTTACACTCAGGTGACCCCGCTCAATCTGCCGCACATCCCTCCTGGAAGTCCCGCCGGAAATCAGCGGCCTCTGCCAAAGGGTCTTACGCCAGAAATCGTCGTCCCTCCCTTCCATCTGGAACCTCTAGTCAAGCCGAAAGCGGCTGATGGGCAGGTCGAAGTCGCAGACCTAACGAAGACTCCCTACAAGGCTGCGGGCCGACTAGATTTTAATTTCCCAAGTGACGCACCTGGGTGGGGCCACCTGTGTACGGGCCAATTCATTGGGTCTGCTGGCGTCATACTCACAGCTGCCCATTGTGTATGGGATCAACCGACAAGGGCTTGGGGAACGAATTTTCAATTTCTGCTTAGATACGACCATGGACCGGTCGCGCAGACTTTCGATTGGCAGTGTGCCGCGATTGTATCTGGTTGGCCGAATGGTTCCTACGCGTATGATTTTGCTTTCATTAAAGTGCGCGGTGTCCCCGAGCAGGGGATCGGTATGGAGATTAATGTCGGCGCAACGCATGTCGACGCAATGGGTTATCCGTCGAACTATGAATCGAACGAAAGGCTTTATCACGTTTCCGGATACAAGGATGGAGGCAATCCCGCCCGCATGCCCAATCCTCTGTCACATGGCGCAAGTGGCGGGGCTTGGGTGTCGGACAACTTGACCGCGGTCAGCGTGAACTCATTCAAATATACCGATGATGAAAGCAGGATGTATGGTCCGGCGCTCTCGAAAACAACTTTGCACACATATGAATTTGTAGCCCGGGGATGTCGAGATCAGGTCTCCGGACTTGGTTCCTCCACGTCGATTGACCAATCGGGCGTTGATAGCAGCAAGGCAGACACTGTCGTAACCTTATCGAATCGGGACCTTTCCTCCGGAGCCCGCTTGGAGACAGCAGCATCCGACTCGTGCGGTTGCGATGGGGCTGGGGAGACACTGTTGGTCAACGACACTGAGGACCGGCAGCTCATCGGGGTTCAGGAGATTACAAGCAACAGTGCAATCGCTAAAAGCGAACTCGGATCGACCTACCTTGTCTTGCAATCGAAGGAGCGGAAGTCACTTGGTTGCAATCGGAGGAATGACGCCCAGGGAAATATGTGCTCCGTCGACTATAGTTATCGTGTCGCCTCAACCAGGGCCGTTTCGGTCGATAATCCCAGTATGCCGAAGGCGGTGCCGGGGATCTCGATCGCAAGTGCTCTGGCTATACAGGACGTGAATTCTTGTGTCATGGCTTGTTCCAACCATGACAACGCAAAGTGCCTAGACCTGGGGCCTGGCGGGATTGCAGCACTTGGTCCATTGGGCGAGTTCGTCGAGACCGTAGATGGTGCTTCCGGTGCTCCGGAAGGCGTGCTGATTGTAAGCGCACAATTCCCCGCACCTATTCACTGAACAGCGAATGAAAGATTCTGTGTCCACAACGGAGACTGTGGACATAATGACATTGGATATCTTGAAGGGCTCAGGGGGGCTTCGGGCTGTGAAG
>NZ_JABAIG010000036.1:0-6361 GCF_012641385.1 Rhizobium sp. P28RR-XV | reverse complement strand
CAGCGGCGTAAGCGCTGTCCAGAATTCAGTGAATGGTGGACCTCTCACGACGTGGGAGCACCGCTGTCGAGCGTCAAGACGCTAACCCACTCGGTCCGAGGCGAATTAAAGTTCAAGTTCGCTACTTTTCAGGCGAATGATAATCCGGCGTTGAAGCTTGCCATATATGCCAGAGCCGACGACGCTTAGCCTCCGGGTTGAACCTGGATGTCCGAGCCGCAGCGCTACGGGTTTCCTCCCAAACCGGCGAAGCGCGTGCGAAATTCTACGGCGGCTCTGCCGATCACCGGGCCGGAACTCGTGCTCCGTTTCGTCTGGCGTCATTTTTCCATAGCCGCCATGCGTGTCGCGACGGCGTACCGTCCCGTCATTCCGGTGGCGAGCACCTTTGGACACTAACATCCGCCAGCGCCTCGAATACAGCTGGCGTGCGTTCAAGGCGGGCGATCGTTCGCGCACCTTCGAGGGCGGCCACCAGTGCTGATGCGGTGGAGGATGCCCGCGCGGGAGCGAAGCCGCACCCTCTAAAATGCGCCGCAATAATCTCGGTCGAATCGACAAATCCGCGCGCTACCCGTTTGGTCAGCTCGGCGTCGAGTGCGGGTAGCTCATTCGCCAGATTTTGCATCAGGCATCCGTATTGGAAATCAGAGGCGACCATTTCGGCGGCGAATGCGCTGAAAATCTGGCGAACAAAATTTAGAGCATCGCCCGCCGTATTCGCCGAAATGTTTCGCAAAACCGCAATTCGACTCGCAACGTACTGATCGATCGCTTCTTCTGCGAGCTGTGTCTTGCCGCGTGGAAAGTGAAAGTAGAACGATCCTTTAGGCGCACCGCTTTCCGCAATGATCTGGGTCAATCCAGTCGCAGTGTAACCTTGGATGCGAAACAATCTTTGGGCGGTGGCAATCGCGTTAGCGCGGGCGTCGGTCTTACGTGGCATGCAACGAACATAACACGGTTCGCTTGACGTTACTATGGCAATCGCCATACTATGGTGATCACCATAGAAAAGGCCAACCCATGAGTCATCCCATTCGTTTCAAACCATCGATGTCCCGACGAGCCGTCCTGGCGATGGGCGCGGCCAGCGTGGCTGCGGCGTTACTTCGACCAGCTCGCGCAAACCCCATAGGAGGAAGTGATTTGACGACGTCACCGTACGGCGGGGAAACGCTTCCCAAGAACGTCCGCTCGCGCATGATCCATGGGATCAACGGCCTCGATGTCCATATTCTCGAGGCCGGTCACGAAAGCCCCGGCCGGCCGCTCGCGCTGCTTCTGCATGGTTTTCCGGATCTGGCTTACGGCTGGCGATACCTGATGCCGCTTTTGGCTGAAGCCGGGTACCATGTCGCAGCCCCCGACCAGCGGGGTTTTGGCGGCACCACCGGCTGCGTGAGCGACTATGACGCGCCGTTGGCGCCCTTCGGCCTCTTGAACATGACCCGTGATGCGCTCGCGTTGGTATCCGCGCTCGGCTATCGGCGCACGGCGATGCTCGTCGGCCACGATCCCGGCTCGCCTGTGGCCGCTTATTGCGCGCTCGCCCGACCTGACGTCTTTCCCTCGGTGGTGCTGATGAGCGCACCGTTCCCCGGCCCGCCAGCGTTTCCGTTCAACACCGTGGACAGAGAGGCGCCGTCGGCTCAACCGAACAATGAGAACCAAAAGCTGGCGGCCGCTCTAGCGGCGCTCGATCCGCCCAGAAAGCATTATCAACAATATCTGAGCTCACGGCAGGCGAACGATGACATGTGGCACCCGCCCCAAGGCCTGCACACGTTTCTTCGTGCATTCTTTCACGTCAAGAGCGCTGACTGGTCGGGAAACAAACCGCATCCGTTGAAGGGGCGAACCGCCGCAGACCTTGCACAGATGCCTACGTATTACGTGATGGATCTCGGCAAGACGATGCCAGAGACGGTCGCTCCATTCCAACCTTCCGCCGCTGAGGTCCAATCCTGCAAATGGCTCACCGAGCCAGAACTTGGCGTGTACGTTGAGGAGTATGATCGCACCGGGTTTCAAGGCGCCTTGCAGGCTTATCGCGTCTTTTCCGATCCCGACTTAAACGCCGAGTTGCGCCTATATTCGGGGAGGACGATCGATGTCCCGTCGCTCTTCATCGGCGGGAAGAGCGATTGGGGCACCTATTCGGCGCCGGGCGCGCTTGATCTCATGACGACGAAGGCGGCGACGAGGATGGCCGGCATCGAGCTGATCGACGGCGCTGGTCATTGGATCCAGCAGGAGCAGCCGGTTCGGCTAAGCGAGCTCCTGCTCGCCTTCGCCAAGGAGGCGGGTGCGGCGGGTCACGCCCCCGGTTAGCTCGGGGGATTCCTATCGGGGCTCGTGAAAATATTGCCGGCGTCCAAACGACCGTCCCGTAATGTCCGTCAGTTTCAGTAGGGCCTTTGGGTTTGATGGTCCAGGTCCGGCGCTCGCTTCCGGCTTCTGCTTGGCCTGCCCCCAACGAGGTGATCCGGGTGGAATGTTAGCGGAATGCCGCCACGTTCGTCCTGAAGAACGTCATTACGCGATCCATCCGCGTTGGGTTAAGCGCATGATTTCGACGGATCATCCACATCGTTGTCGGTTCGCATGCCCACTCGTTAAGCACGGGGAACAAGCTGCCGGACCGCAATGCTTCCGCGACCAGCCAGTGGGGCGCCCACGCTATGCCGGCACCGGCGATTGCCGTCCGGGCAACGGCATTGGCATCGTCGAGGATCAGTGCGGGGCTCGGATACCATCGCAATTCCGAACCTCCACCATGACGGGTGGCGAAGCGCCACGCGTCCACGACGCCGGTGCGTTGGTTACGGAAACCGATAAGATCGTGATTTGACAAGTCGTTGGGCGTCGATGGTTTCCCTCGGTTGGACAAGTAGGCGGGCGACGCGCAGGCGACCCATGCAAAGTCGAATAGCGTCCGCTGGAGATGCCCGGGGATGCCGTCTATAGCTCCCGCACGCAGCACAATGTCTACCCCATCCTCCGCCAAGTCGATCATTTGATCGCTGCCACGAAAGTCGAGTAGGATATCGGGATGCGCGAGCCTGAAGGCAGACGTTAGGGGAGCAAGGCAGACGCTGAGGAAAGCGGTTGGCGCGCTAACTCGGACGCGGCCCTGGGCACCATCTCGTGCCGCCGTTGTCAAGGCGGTGTCAACCTGTTCGATGCTGCGAACCGCTTCGCGGGCGAGTCCGATCAGCTCCTCACCTTCCGGTGTTAAGGAAAGAGAGTGCGTCGAGCGATTGAGCAGTCGCACTCCTCTCATCTCCTCCAAGCGTGCGATCGTCTTCGAGATGCCCGACGTGGACAAGCCGAGCTGCCGACCTGCTTCGGCGAACGATCCAGTGTCCACGATCCGCACGAAGCATTGCAACTGAATTGTGCTGATTGTTGGTGTTGACATGGTGTCAATACTGTCACGCCTGATCCGGCGCTACAAGGTTGGGAGGCGTCGTGCGATTTAATCCAAATCAACAGAAGGAAAATCGATATGAATATGCGACATGTAAAACCATTTCTGAACGCCATGGACGCCGGCGAGGTGGACAAACTCGGCGAGCATCTGAGCGACGACATCGTGCTGCTCAGCCCGTTTGTCGTGGATCCATTCGTTGGCCGCGATGCCGTCGTTAAGGTGTTGGGTGTGCTGCATTCGGCTGTCGACTCATTTACGACAGAAGAAGTCATCGCGGGCGACAAGCGCGCCGCGGTGATGCTACGCATCCGGGCTGGCGATATTGAAGTGACGGGCGTTGACGATATGCGGATTGGCGAGGACGGCCGTATCACAAGCATGTCGGTCCAGTGGCGGCCGCTCGCCAACATCGTAGCGATACAGCGGCGGCTGGCTCCCCTGATTGGCGCTCCGGTGCTGGAGCTCATCGAAAAACCGGCGTGAGTGCACCGGCTCCAAGAGCATGTCGTTACCAATTGACAATCGCTCACGTCCTCTCCAAATCCCAATGAGCCTTGGAGATACCCTTGTTATCGCCGGCGGCAACCAGACTGCGCGCCACTGATGTTCCCGCATGGCGGGAGCGCCTACTCGTCAATGTGGCTTCTCGATTTCAGCAGGTTTTGAGTCAGAGCCGCCTGAGGTTCGGGCCATAGCCACCCTTAATGCCGGCAACCGTCCCATCTCATTTCCTGACCAATGTGCGATCAGATTGCAGTGCCTCGGTTGCCTCGGTCCCGCATGCGCGCGCGAACTGAGTGGGAGAGCAGCCGACTGTCCTGGTGAAAGCCGAGCTGAAGGCGCTCGACGAGCCGAATCCTACGGAAAACGCGATCTCCGCAACCGTCTTCGTGCCGTTCTGAAGTTCGTCCTTCGCCAATGCGATACGCCATCGCAGCAAGTACTCGATCGGTCCCATTCCGAAAATGCGCCTGAATCTTGCTGCGAAACCCGCTCGTGACACGCCGCAGAGTTTTGCCAGCTCGGCGACAGTCCAGTTGCGTGCCACATCTCGGTGCATCGCGACGATGGCTCTTTTCGCGTATCGATCGGCAAGTCCGGCCAGGAGCCCTTTCTTTTCCGAATTTATGCTGACAAGACCGCTCCGAAGGATTTCGACAAGGATCAACTCGACCAGCCGTATGATCACGAATTCGCTTGCCGGTCCAGGCAAGCGAGCTTCCGCTTCGTTCATCGCCAGTAGGGCGCGGATCCGTCCGACGGACGGGTCGGAAGCCGAGATTCCCACAGTTTGCGGAAGCAGCTCCTCAAGGAGATCGTTATTCGCTGCAGAAACGATGAATTTTCCAGCATGAAGCGTCGTCTGTCGATCGTCGCTGGAGCCGAGCTGAAGTCGCTTGCTCTTTGAAGATGCGACAGCAGTCTCGCTGTCGATAGCCATCGCGGAGTTGCTCGAGGCGAGCCTAAAGGGCGTCGACGCCCGGATCAGGAGAAAATCTCCCTGCTTAAGCAAGAGCGGTTGATGATCGGGCCGAATAGCGAGGCATTGCCCCTGTTCCACCCAACAGAAGAGAAGGTCGTTGCGCTCGCGGAATCCAAGAGCCCATTCTCCCGACGCGTCCACACCGGCGAAGAGCACAGCTCGCGGACGAAGAATCCGCATGATGTCAAGCAATACATCTGCCAAATTTAGACTTTCGATAATCAACAATACATCTTTGATTATCGACAGTACATAGGATCCGGCCTACATCCAAGTGGCTTGGTGGTCATGGCGGCTATTGCTACTTCGGAAGGATTTTAAAGTGAGCCCGGAAACGTTGACAAATAACTGGAAGGCATATCTTGCGGCCTATGGGGCTATCGACGCCGACGAACGGGAACGGTTGCTCCAGCAAAGCGTCGCCGACGATATCGTCTTCACAAATCCCGGAGGTCGAGGTGAGCGTCGCACCGGTCTCATTGCTCATATCCAAGACTTCCAAAAAAAGATGCCGGGCACTTATTTTGAGACGGAGAAGATTTTCATCCATCACGGCGAGTTGTTGACGATTTGGACCATGCATAAGCCGGACGGTATGAAGGTAGCGACCGGATATAACTTTGTCAGGACGGATGGTGCAGGACGGTTCGTTTACATGGCTGGTTTCTTCGGTCAGCCAGCCTAGCATGCAAGGACCGCGGCTTCGGTGAGGTTCCGCAGGACTGTCGCGTAACCTCACTGTTGTCTTCTCCGCGAAAGCAGCCTCATCTCCACCTGCGAAGGCTCCCTCCAACTGGAGATGCGCATAGGTTGAGCAATGCAGCCCGGGACCTGTGATGACTCATCCATCGTGGCAACCTGCGGCTCAATCGACCCGAAACCAGCCGAGATGACCGAGTAACGTTGGGGTGCCGTTAAGGGCAGAAACTTGTCGCCAAACGGTCGGCAACCACAAAAGTACCAAACGACAATGTGTCATATGCCCGCCTCTCGATCGCCAATTTGTGTTGAGGCCGAAAAGGGGTTGGGGTCGTCCAAGTTGGATTGAATCAAATCCGCAGCGATCATCCCTCCTCTGCCGTTGAGATGGATGCCGTCGCTATGAAATTTCCAACCGTTCAACCGCCCGATTTCATCGGGAGACATCCCAGCACCATCATCGCGAACTGCGCGCCGAGGCCATGAACATCTGGGCGACAATCGCCCGGGCATGACCAACAAAAGTAGCGCGCGTCGCAATCTGGCGTCCGGCCAATTAACTTTACGGTGCCAGCAATCAGCTTTATCTTGCTGCCGCCGACCTCCGGAATCGTCTGGTACCCCGTCCGACCGGAAGTAACCCTCCAATCATTGATGAGTGCAAAGTAGTCTACAAAGTGTGCACATCAGTACGGATTCCGGGTTCTCCACTCCACATCCCGTCGACATTCAATAGCTAACTA
>NZ_JABAIG010000035.1:0-7167 GCF_012641385.1 Rhizobium sp. P28RR-XV | reverse complement strand
CGATCCCCTTCCGTCTACTACTCTCTGTAGAGGGGTGACATTCCAGTCACCGGTCAAGAACCAGTTAGTTTGGGAGGTTGCCTTTATTGCATGATAACCTCCCACGCCTTCACGGCGCACCATAGGATCCAAACAGGATGATTTTCAGGATGCGGCCGCGCTTCTTGAAATCTGCCGAGCCTCCCTTCAGCGCATCCTCGAACTCGTCACGCAGCACCTCCAGGACCCGAGCGAGTTCCCGTCGCTTGAGCGGCGGCAAGTGGTCGATGCTGGACTTCATGAACAATGACGAGTCTTTCATGGGCATGAGATTGCCATAAAGGAGCTTGCGCTTGGAATCCACAGGTTGCGCGAAAACAGTGCGGAAAGCAACAAAAATGTTGCATCAAAAATTGGAGAAATATACTAGACTTTTGTAAAAAATATATAAATACGAAAGATACCTATACACACAGCCGCGAAATTCGACGAAAAAACGCGATTCTGGCGGAAATTTGATGCAGCATAATTGCGCATGATTTCCAGCCGCGAATGAAGGGCTGATGGATGAATCCGGTCGTTTGTTGATTTGCGCTGAGAGTTGACCCGGGATTTGCACTGAGAAGTGACCCGCCTTTTAGGTATCGTTCGTGTCGGTCGTCGTGGTCAAGCTTCTCCGTTTCTCCTTTGCCGTTTTGGGTTCATGTGCAGAACTATTTTTGAAGCGGAAGCTGTCGTTTCCGGTTTCGAGGATGTGGCATGGGCATCCGCATCGCAGCGATGAACCGCGCGCTGATGGCCTCTTATCGCGGAAACGACGAAAAGCCAGGTATTTCGAGGGAAGGTGGGACATGCAGCACCAATCTGCGCGGTCTGGGGCCGTGAAATTAAGCTGGCGTTCGCTCACCAGAGGCAGGCGAATACACTTTTCTATTTCTTGGCTTCGGGCATGTTCAATGTGTATCGCGTGTGGCGACGCTCGCCGCTCCGGCTCATTGCTCCCTTCTCCACCATATCCTGAAGGTCGCGTGTTGCAGTCGCGCGGGAGGTTCCTGTGATCGAAATATAGTTTTCGGCGCTCAATCCACCTTTGAAGCCTTCGATCCCTTCTTTGAGCATACGGGAGACGACCTTGTGTTGACGCTCATTGAGCTCGTCTCGGAAACGGTCATAGAATTGTCCTTTGCGAATATAAAACGCGATGCGGGCAAGGGTGGTTTGCTGCGCGTCCAATATGGTCTGGGAGAAATAGATGAGCCATCCAGTTACGTTGAGCGTGCGCTGATTTGCTTCTAGTTCGCCGTAATACGCCTTGCGGCTCTTTTCGATTGTGTATGCAAGTGAGGTTAGGCTCGGTTGCCCGATACTTTGCGCAAGCGACTTTTCCGCCAGCGCTCGGCCGATCCTGCCATTTCCGTCTTCGAAAGGATGGATGCTTTCGAAATAGAGGTGACCAATTGCGGCCCGCGTCAGAGCGGGTAGGGGAAATGTGCCTGCCGGTGCGGATCTATTGAACCATGCCAGATACGCATCCATCTCGGGCGGTACTTGTCTGGAAGGTGGCGCCTCGAAGTGAACAACTGGCTTGTCGAAACGTCCGGACACGATTTGCATTGCATCGTCGTGCGTCCGATAGCCGCCAATCGTAGCAATGTGACGGTTTCCAGCCATCAGCATGGAGTGCCAGCGGAAGAGGGTCTCATGAACGAGCGGTTTGGACCAGCTCTCGAAGACATCGATCATCATCTCGGCGATACCACGTTCCTGAGGCCGGATTGCTCGGTTGTCGGCATCAAGGCCGAATTGCCGGCGTAATGACGACTGGACGCTCAGCCGATCGAGCATCTCGCCTTCGATCTCAGAGGTCTTGACGGCCTCGTCGCTTAACAGCTCAATGCGTAGTGACTGGCCATCCTCGTCATCAAAGTGCCGCACCGCGCCTATGATTTCTCCCGAGGACCTGAGAAATTGCCGCTCGAGTGGCTCGAGCGCTTGAGGGTTATAGTTAAAATGCGGCCAGTCGGTCTGCGTCCAATTCCAGTGCATGAGTTATAGCCGTTATTTCTATAACTCAAATTTACACAATTTGTGAGGCATAGCAACGGAGTTTATCGCTCATCACATGTCGGTTAACGTAAAGATTGCCAGTTTGGGCTACATTATCAGACGTGCC
Organism: Rhizobium sp. P28RR-XV; assembly: GCF_012641385.1. NCBI lineage: Bacteria > Pseudomonadati > Pseudomonadota > Alphaproteobacteria > Hyphomicrobiales > Rhizobiaceae > Rhizobium > Rhizobium sp. P28RR-XV. The sequence goes on along the minus strand of NZ_JABAIG010000035.1, from coordinate 5,015 downwards.
GCCCGCCCATTCTTCCGTTCGGCGTTGTTATAGTAGCTTGCGGCCTGGGCCACAGACTTATGCAGCGACTGCTGCATGGCCTCCTGCAGGGGAATGCCGCGGTTGGCGGCTTCCGTCAGATAGCCGGACCGCAGCCCATGCGCCGAAAATGCCTGCGGATCCAGGCCTGCCTGCTTGCAGCGTGTGACGCCACTTGAAGTCGTTCCTCAAAAGTCTCGCTGAAATGTGCCAGCGCTCTTTTGGAACCAGTCGGAATGAAAAACAGCACATACGTGCAACCGCTTCCCCCGGATAGAGCGTTGGTGGCCGCAAGCGGTCATCCGGCGAACGGCGTGCCGGTAGTCGGTGGGTGGCATATAATAGCGCTACGCTTTCAACGGAATTTCGGTGGTAACTTAACCGGAAACGAGCGATAAGGCAGCTTTGGGAAAGCAGTTATCTATACGATATCATTTGCTAAAGTTTGCGGTCGGAAGGCTTCGCCATTGCTTCTCCTGTCCGCAGGAGGGACAGCACAACAACGAAAAAGACCGGGACGAAGAAGACGGCAAGGACTGTGGCCGAGATCATGCCGCCGAGCACGCCGGTGCCGATCGCGTTCTGGCTGGCGGCACTCGGTCCCGTGGCGATCGCCAGCGGCACGACGCCGAGCGTGAAGGCAAGCGACGTCATGACGATCGGGCGGAAGCGGACGCGTGCGGCTTCGATCGCCGCTTCAAGAAGGGACCTGCCCTCGGCATAATAATCCCTGGCGAATTCGACGATCAGGATGGCGTTCTTTGCCGAAAGGCCGATAATCGCGATCAGGCCGACCTTGAAATAAAGGTCGTTCGGCATGTCACGAAGGATCGCCGCCAGCACGCAGCCGATAATGCCGAGCGGCACCACCAGCATGACCGACAAGGGGATCGACCAGCTCTCGTAGAGACCTGCGAGCAGCAGGAAGACGAAGAGGATGCTGAAACCGAAGAGGATCGGCGCCTGGCTGCCGGAGGAAATCTCCTCGCGCGATTGGCCGGACCACTCGTAGCCGAAACCTTGCGGAAGGTCTGCGGCGATGCGTTCCATCTCGGCAATGGCCGCGCCCGAAGACTTGCCCTCGGCCGCCTGCCCGGTGATGCGGATCGTCGGATAGCCGTTATAGCCGACGATCTGCGGATCGCCCTTGCGCCAGTCGGCGGTTGCGAAGGACGAGAGCGGAACCATTCCACCGCTGGCATTGCGGACATTCAGCTTCATCATATCTTCCACCTGCATGCGGCTGCGGCCATCCGCCTGCACGATGACCTGCTGCATGCGCCCCGCGTTCGGGTAGTCGTTGATATAGGAGGAGCCGAGGTTCGCGGTGATGGCCTCGTTGATGTCGGTAAAGCTGACGCCGAAGGTGTTTGCCTTCTCGCGATCAATGGCAAGCTTGATCTGCGCGGCCTCCTGCATGCCTTCCACGCGCACGTTCGTGACCATGCTGTTCTGCGCCGCCTTGGCGATCAGCTCTTCTCCGGCCTGTTTAAGTGCCTTCTGTCCGCGCCCGGCGCGGTCCTGCAGCCGGAAGGAAAAGCCGCTCGTCGTGCCGAAGCCTTCGATCGGCGGCGGTGAAAGCGCGTAGGAGGTGGCGTCTTTCAGGCCGGCAAGCTGTGCATTGACGCGCTGGGCGATGTCCGGCACCGAGCTGCCGGCCGGCCGCGCGCTCCAATCCTTGAGCGTGACGAAGGCGATGGCTGCGTTCGGCCCGTTGCCCGCGAAGCTGAAGCCCTGCACGGCGAAGATGTTTTCGACGGCGGGTTCGGCCTTGAAGATGGCCTCGACCTGCTTCAGCGATGCGATCGTGCGATTGGCGCTCGCTTCCGGCGGCCCCTGTATGTCGACGATCAGGATGCCTTGATCCTCCTCCGGCACGAAGGAGCCCGGCAGATTGACGAAAAGATAGCCGAGGCCCACGACGAGCGCGAGATAGACGGCCATCATTCGCCAGGACCGTCGCGCAAGGCCGGCGGCGGTCTTGGCATAGCCGGCAGTCATCCCGTCGAACTTGCGATTGAACCAGCCGCCGAGCCCCTTCCTGCCATGATGGTCGCCGTCGATCGGCTTCAGGAACGTGGCGCAGAGCGCCGGCGTCAGCGACAGCGCCAGGAAGGCGGAGAACATGATCGAGACGACCATGGTCAGCGAGAACTGGCGATAGATGATGCCGGACGCGCCCGGAAAGAATGCCATCGGGATGAAGACGCAAGAGAGCACCAGCGTAATGCCGAGGATGGCGCCGGTAATCTGCTTCATCGCCTTCTGGGTCGCAGCTTTTGGCGGCAAACCCTCTTCCGCCATGATGCGTTCGACGTTTTCGACCACGACGATAGCGTCATCGACAAGGATGCCGATCGTCAGAACCATGGCAAACATAGTCAGGACGTTGATGGAGAACCCCGTCACATACATGATCGCGCAGGTTCCGAGCAGCGCGATCGGCACGACCAGCGTCGGGATGAGCGTGTAGCGCAAGTTTTGCAGGAAGACGAACATCACGATGAAGACAAGCGCGATTGCCTCGAAAAGCGTATGCACGACCTTCTCGATCGAGGCATTGACGAAGGGACTGGTGTCGTAGGGTATCGAATACTCGACGCCCTTCGGAAAGAATTTCGACAGCTCGTCCATCTTCGCCTTCACGGCTTTGGAGACCGCGACGGCGTTGCCTGTCGAGGACAGCTGGATGGCGAGGCCGGCGCTCGGATTGCCGTTGAGCCGGCTTGCGGTCGAATAGTTTTCCGCGCCGTCCTCGATGCGCGCGATATCGCGCAGGCGAACGGTCGAGCCGTCCGGATTGGCCCGCAGGATCACCTCGCCGAACTGCTTTGCATTGCTTAGCTGCCCTTCGACGATGACCGTCGCGGTCAGATCCTGGCTGACCGGATTCGGCGTGGCGCCGATCTGACCTGCGGCCACTTGCGCGTTCTGCGCGGTGATCGCGGCGCTGATGTCGGCTGTCGTCAGATGAAGGCCGACCATTTTGTCCGGGTCGATCCAGACGCGCAGCGCCCGCTGCGAGGCGAAGAGCTGCGCACGGCCGACACCCGGCAGTCGCCGAAGTTCGCCGAGAATGTTGCGGTTGACATAGTCGCCGAGCGCGATCTCGTCCATCTTGCCGTCGGTGGAGGTCAGTGCCGCGATCAGCAGGAAGCCGGCGCTGGCTTCCTCGACTTGGATGCCTTGCGTCCTGACCGTCTGCGGGAGCCTCGCCTCGACGCGGCGAACCGCGTTCTGCACGTCGACCGTTGCCTTGCCGATATCCGTTCCGGAGGCGAACGTGGCGTTGATGCCCACCGAGCCGGAATTGTCCGACGTCGACTCGAAATCGACGATGCCGTGGACGCCGTTGAGCTCCTCTTCAATCAGGCGGGTAACGCCCTGATAGATTTCCTGCGGCGAAGCGCCGGGATAGGAGGCGGAGATGGAAAGCTGCGGAGGAGCGACGGCGGGATATTGAGCCACCGGCAATAGGGGGATCGTAATGGTTCCCGCGATTATGATGAAGAATGCAAAGACCCATGCGAGAACGGGTCGCTTGATGAAGAACTGTGCCATGTGTGACTTACTTTGCGGCCTGGTCTGAGATGCTCTGATCTGCCTTTTGCGGCGACCAGGGTTCAGCGACGACCTTGCCCCCCGGCGTGACTTTCTGGATGCCGTCGGCGATGATGGTTTCGCCGTCCTTCAGTCCCGACAGGACGATCCATTCAGGGCCGAGAGCCGCACCGAGAACGACGTTGCGCACGTGAGCCGTCTGGTCGGCGACGACGAACACTTGAGGTGTTCCCTCGGTATCGCGCGTCACGGCTCTTTGCGGAACGGTAATGCCGCCCCGCTGAACGGCCTGCTCGATGCGCACGCGCACATACATGCCCGGCAGGAGATCGCCTTCCGGGTTGGGGAATTCCGCGCGCAGCGTCACCTGACCCGTATTGGGATCCACGCTTGCGTTCGAAAACAGCAACTTGCCCGGCTTGCCATAGGCTTTTCCGCTGTCGAATACGAGTTCGACGCTTGCCTGTCCGGGCGCCGGGCTCTGCAGCTTGCCCTCGCTGACTGCGCGCTTCAATGTGAGGAGATCCTGCGCCGACTGTGTGAAATCGGCATAGACCGGATTGATCTGCTGGATGAGCGCAAGATTGGACGCGCCTTCGGCGGTCACCAGCGTTCCTTCGGTCACGAGAGCACCGCCGATGATGCCGGTGATGGGTGCCCGCACCTCGGTATAATCGAGATTGATCTTCGCTTCGTCGAGCGCCGCTTGCTGTGCTGCAACATCGGCGTCGGCTTGAGCGAGATTGACGGCGGCCGTATCGTAATCGACTGCGCTTATGACATTACGTTCGCGCAGCGAGCGCTGGCGCTCAAGCTGCTGCTTGGCGTGGGCCTGGACGGCTTTCGCCTTCTGCAGTGCCGCATTGGCGCTTGCGACGCGGACCCGAAACAGCTTCGGATCAATGCGATAGAGGATATCGCCCTGGTGCACGAGGCTGCCTTGTTCGAAGACGCGCTCCAGCAGGATTCCCGAGACGCGCGCGCGCACCTCGGAAATCCTGGTTGCGGCAATGCGCCCGGGAAGCTCGCTCATGACCGGTACTGGATGTGCCTTGATTTCGAGCACGCCGACGGCAGGAGGAGGCACCTCGCTGCTCGCCTGGCTGCGCGCCTGGCTTGAAGCCAGCGCGAGCATGGCTGCCGCCGCCAATAGCGCCTTCCAGCAAGGCAGTTCGAATGCAGATCGCATAAATGTATTCCCAATTGACCGTAGCAGGGCGAGTTGGTCGTCCGCGCCTTGACGGCAGAACCTATTTGAAGAAACCGCTTCAGCGCTCGTTGCGAGCTGCAGGGGCACTTCGTCCGAGCCTAAGCAAACATCGGCATTGTTGGTCTTTGGTCGACGTTTTGTGGAGGTTTCGTGAACGGGTGAGCGGGAGCGTTGACGCGGAGGCCCTGTCTGGCGTTTCTTCTTCGGGAAGGGGGTGCGGATGGAC
>NZ_JABAIG010000034.1:0-10015 GCF_012641385.1 Rhizobium sp. P28RR-XV | reverse complement strand
CGCCGGTCTCTGCAAGGCGCTTCTTCCACTTCGAAACACAGGAGGGAGCGATCGCAAGTGCTGCTGCAATCGATCGTATCGTTTCTCCGGCATTCAAGCGCGCCATCGCCCGTTCGCGAAGATCTTCAGAATATGGTTGGGTCATCCCTGCCGGCCGTCCTTTCCCGGTAGGAACAGAGAATCATATCTCAGCTGATTTGCGAACCTGCGATTCTGAGAAATCGAAGCGTGCTCTAGAACCCGCCGATATCCGCAAGTCCGCGCTGTCCTAAACTGCCTGACAGCCCATCATTCCCGGCTCATGCCGGCGTGCCGGCATCGTGTGCGGCACGGTTGGCTTCGATTTCGGGTAAATGCGCAATGACCCAGGTCGCCATCTGCATCATGGGCGCAGCGATCGAGTGCCCGAGGGGCGTCAGGCTGTATTCGACCTGCGGCGGAATCGTCGGGTAGACCTTACGGGTGATCAGACCGTCACGCTCCAGGAACCTGAGCGACCGCGTCAGCATCTGTTGGGAAATCCCGCCGATCATGCGTTTCAGCTCGTTGAAGCGGCGCGGCTTCTCCATCAGCATCGAAATCGCAAGGATCGTCCACTTGTCGCCGATGCGGCCCAGCATCTCGTTGACGCGGGCGCAGGCCGGGTGTGTTCCGGGTTTTTCGAGAGGGGGAGGCATATCCATATGACCAGGTCCTAAATTTATGCCTTCTTGCGAAGGTAGGGGTCACAATACCATACTTAGTCAGTGAAACATACCGGAAGGTACGAACTATGACTGACAAGAAAACCATTGCTATCTTTGGCGCTGGAAGTGGCCTCGGCGCTTCTCTGGCGGAAAAATTCGGTCGGGAAGGATACAAGGTCGCGCTCGTTGCAAGAAACGCGGCGACACTGGACGACCGGGTCGCTCAACTCGCGAAGTCCGGCATCGAGGCCGTGAGTTTCCCGGCGGACCTCACATCCATCGAAGCGCTTGCACCGCTGGTTCGATCCATCGAGCAGCGAATGGGATCTATCGACGTGGCCGTCTATGCACCCTTCTCGAGAGAGTCGAACTTTGTCCCGGCGGCGGATCTCGATGCCGCCAAGCTGCAGTCGCTGGTGACGCTGTTCACCTTCGCGCCGGTCGAACTGGTTCATGCCGTTCTGCCGAACATGGTGGCGCGCGGAGATGGCGCTGTGGTCGTCGTCGGAGGCCTGTCTGCCGTCGTCCCGATCCCGAACATGAGTGGTATGGGGCCGTTGATGGCGGCCACGCGGAACTACATGATGACCCTCAACGCGGAGGTTGCCGACAAGGGTGTCTATGCCGGAACCATGCATGTCGGCGCGCTGATCAATAACTCGACCGGAAAGCGGGCGATGGACGATGCGGGTATTCCGATTAGCGATAGCTATCCCATGATCGAACCCGAGGAACTCGCACAGGTCGTCTGGGACCTGATCACCAAGCGTGATCAGGTGGACATCGTGGTGCCGCCGCTTCAGCAGGCCTGACAGCCGCCACCCGGCAAACGCGCTGTTGCCAGAACCGCGTGGCAGCAGCGCCTCTCTTTTAAACCTCCGCTTCCATTGGACCCTATCATGACTCAAGACGATCTGACCGGTTACGCGGCCGCTCCTGCGCATCAGCCTCGGCATCATGTATCTCGCCCACGGCGTTCTCCTGAAGCTGCTGACCTTCGGGCTTCCTAGCGTCGTCGGATTTTTCGAAAGCCTCGGTCTCCCCGGCTGGCTGGCTTACATAACGGTTGCCGCCGAGGCTGTCGGCCGCACGATGCTGATGCTTGGCATCTACGGGCGATGGGTTGCCGTCGCCCTGACCCCCACGCTCATCGGCGCCATCATCTGGGTCCATGCCGCAGGCGGCTGGCCGTTCAATGCGCCGAATGGTGGTTGGGAATACCCCGCCTACCTGATCGTCCTTTCGATCGCGCAATTCTTGCTTGGTGATGATCGCTTCGCAATGCGTCCGTCTTCACTGACCATCGCGCATCGCTAGGTAGAAGGCAGCGCCCTTGCTGGCGCGCCCAGGCAATACCATCACGCCGGGCTTGCCGGCAGTTGTCGCGGGAGCGCCTCTTTTGAAGACTGGCCAGCTCGTCGACGGTCCATGGCCTGGCTTTCAAAGCGGCTCCCTGCCCGCATGACCTCCATTTGGGATGGGGTGGTTACGTACCGAAAACGACCTATTTCCAGACGACAAAAAAGTCAGACACATACTACCTAATCCGGGCGGCTCCTGTCTGGAGAAAATGTGCGAAAATCAAATGTCCGGAACTCGCTGTGACTTCGTGGCGGTTCTCGCCTTGATGGATGCGAACCGTCGGCCCAGTAATTCAAACAACCCGTAAACTCGCTAAGCCTTCGAGAATATTACGCTTTAGATCAGGCTAGGTGATGGAACTCGGGCTGATCCGAGCACAGGAGCGATCGGATTTCAAAATCATGACGTTCGACAGCCTTGCCGAAGACCTCGAGCACAAGGACGAGTTGATGCTGGGCATTCGGCGAAACGAATACATCGACCTGATCAATGAGGTCTGCGACGACTTAGCGTTCCGGTGGCTGGAGTCCACTAAAATCCGCGTGACCGAGGCGCACCGCGAGAAGATAAGGGGCGTGACGCCTGCGTTCGCCAATAAGAACACGGGCTTTGCCGATCGTGTTCTGATCCGGAACGAATCCGAGAAAATCGAGTTGGCGGAGTAGTCTGTCGCAATACCCGACCCCGGGGCCTCCAATGTCGAACATTCTGCCGATGCCAGTGGCATTACTCATGGGGAACAGACGGCCAAAGGCTGCTGTCGGCCGATGCGGACCTCTATGGTCCACAAAAGTCAGGCGATGGGCAAATACATTCGGGGCTCGCTCGTCTTAAACCACGCTTTTGCGATCTTGCGGTCTTCGATCTCGTAGATGCAAACCACGTCGATCTCCCCCTTTCCTTGGGGAAAGGTTCGCGTGACCATTTCGTGGTCGATCACTACATTTCCAACAACGATGCGTGTGAGCAAGTTACCGTACAAATCAGGCTCTTTAAACCGCTCAACGTGACGCGCCCTGATGTCCGCAGCGCCTCCCGCCAGCAGGGTGGATGGGAAAGCGTAATACTGGCAATCGTCTGCCCACCAAGGCATGAACGCATCAATGTCGCGTGCATTGTAAGCCTCAAGCTGTTTTTGAACCGGCAGGACAACGTCATCCAAAATTGTGATCCTCTACAAGGTTGCGAAATTCGCTCATCATGGCGATCTGTCGACAATTCCCCATTTACAGCTGTAGTGCCCCCGAATATTGCGAATAGCCGATAGGCGTCCCGACATCTTAACTGTTTTCCGCTTTGTGCACCCCAAGAGCGCCAGACAAGCGCGCCGTGATGCTTTTCATTACGTTAGGGTGTGTTCTATCAACCCCGTAGACGAAGCCCGGAAAATCGAGAGGCTGCTGGAGTGACCAGATAGCTTCGTGCTGATCGGGTGGCAGAATTTGTGCTGGCTCGCCGACCGCAATCCAGCCGATTGGCACGGTCGAGCCCGGTTCGAGGCGCGTGCGTAAGTGAACGGTTCCATTAATGCGGACTTCCGAGCCCCGTCCGATTTCAGCACCGTGAAACACCGCAGCCCCCGTGGCGATGAAAACTTCATCACGGATCTGCGCGCCGACCACATGGCTATTGGGGCCAATTACGCAGTGATCGCCTAGCGTGCAGTCATGGCGTCCTGTCGCCCGGATTACCGCATTTTCGAGCACAATGCAGTACCGGCCGATGCGGATGGAAGCACCAGCCTCAGCTACTAGGCGAGCCCCATGCATGATTCTGCTGCCCGCGCCGATGGCGACGTCACCGCACACCGTCGCGTCCTGTGCGATCCAGGCATCGGGATCGATCGATGGTGAATGGTCGTCGTAGGAGGTAATCATGGCGTGTTCTTTCCTGCCTCGATTGCGGCTGCTCGGCAGCCAATTGGACAAATTTCGGGACCACAAAGATTGTGTTCACAAAGACGGCATGTCGTTCGCGCAAAGGCGCGCGATGTCGTGGCGCCCGACAGCACCACATCCAACAGTGATGTGAAGGCCTGCCGCTCGTCCGGTTGCAATGAGCCCAGCAACCCGTCGAGCGCAGCAAGCCTACGCGCTTGCAGGGCTTTCGCTTCGGCCTGGCCTTCTTCCGTCAGTCTCAAGGGCGTGACCCGCCCCTCAGGCAAGCCACGCTCGATAAGCGCCTGTCGTTCCAATCCATCGATTAGTCGCACGGCGGTAGGCTGGCTGATGCCGATGATTGCGGCAAGCTTGCTTGTCGTCAGCCCCGGCTTGAAATGCAGCATCGACAGGACGGACGCAGCGCTGGGCGAGAACTCGCCGAGCGCTGCGTCTGTCCTGTCGCGGATTAGGGTGCCCAGCGCACCAAGCTTATTTGCGTTCAACAATTGCATAGGCTATGCATGTATCGAATCCGGCATCGGATTGTCAATACCGAATGAGGATCTCTGCAATCGACCTGCAGCCCGGAGCAACGATCCTTGCCGACAAGGCATATGATACAGATGCAATTCGTAGCTTTGCCAAACAACGCAAGTGCTGGGCGAACATCCCTGCAGAGGCCAACCGCAAAAAGACCTTCAGTTTCAGTCCGTGGGTCTACCGTCAGCGAAATCAGGTGGAGCGCTTCTTCAATCGCATCAAACAGATGCGGGGATTACCCGCCCGCATCGACGTTGCCGCGGTGCGCGGCTATGAACATGCCGACGGCTGAGCGGCAGTAGGATTCTATCTCGCTATCGTCCGATCCTTTAGCCTCATCGAAGCGTGCGATAATCGCGAGATCTGAGCCCTTGAACAGTGCTGCAAATAAGCGGGCGGACTGAAAAGGATCGGGCACGTTCAGGAGCGCCTTCGAATGCAACTGGCGCAACAATCCCTCGATTTGCGCAGTGATATGGGCGGGCCCTGCTTCGTAGTGGAGCTTGCTCAATGACTTCTGGTTTGGAGTGTCGGCCATGACCATGGCCTCAACATTGCGGACTTCCGGGCGCAGAAGCGTGCGAAGCAGTGACGATCCCGCCGCCATGAGCTGATCGTCGGCTGAGCCGGCGACGCCTTCAAAAAGTTTCTGCGGAATTAACTGCTGGCAGCGTGCTGCAAAGGCCGCGCCAAACAGCGCTTCCTTGTTTTCAAAGTGCTTGTAGATGCTAAGCTTGGATATCTTCGCGCGCTGGGCGACCATATCCAATGTCGCCGCACGAAATCCCAGCTCCTCAAACAGTTCGCACGCTGCATTGACGATTGTTTGGCCAAGCGCCTCGTTGGCGGGCCGACCGCGTCGGTTTTGGACATTTTCACTCATGGCAATTGCGATCCTTGACAGTATCGTTATTTGGCCTTACGATACCATTCAGTATCTAAAATATGCAAGTCAAAACGCTGACCCAAGCCACGAGGGCACGGTCCAACGAAGAACATCGCTCAAGTTGGGTGCGCTATCCGCCATCGGGGTCCCTAGTTCTCAGGCAGCGGTCGCGCCCAACTCAACGCTTTCGATCCGCAACTCGGAGTATATCACCATGAATGACGCCATCATCATCGGCGGCAGCTTTGCTGGCCTCGCCGCCGCCCTGCAGCTCGGCCGTGCGCGTCGCAAAGTCATCGTTCTCGACACCGGCCTTCAGCGCAACCGCTTCGCTGGGCGCTCGCACGGTGTGCTCGGCCACGATGACAAGCCACCGTCCGAAATCCTGGCTGCGGCGCGGCAGCAACTCACGCGCTATCCTGCGATCAAAATGGTCAATACCCGCGCCGACAGCATCTCCGGCACCATCGACAATTTCTCCGTCCTCACTGGCGACGGTGAAACCCTTAGCGCGCGCCGGCTGATCCTGAGCTATGGCGTTGTCGACCAAATGCCTGATGTTCCGGGTTTTGCCGAGAACTGGGGTACATCCGTCATCCCGTGCCCCTATTGCGACGGCTTCGAGGTTGCTGATCAGCATTGGGGCCTCGCCTGGTTCCGCCCGCAGTCGCACATTCAGGTCAAACTGTTTCAGCATTGGACCGACAGGTTGACTGTCTTCGCAGATGGTCACGACATTGCCCCCGATGTCCGGGCCGATCTCGCGCATCGCAATATACCGATCGTTGAGGGCCGGATCACCGGGATCGCACGCCATGGCGACCATGGCGCCACCGTCAAGCTCGATGCTGGCCCCGATGTCGCGGTCGACATCCTGTTCGCGCATCCGCCGATCAATCCGTCCGCACCCCTGCATGACGCACTGGGACTTGCCACGGTCCAAACGCCCCTCGGCAGCGTTCTCAAGGTCGACGAGCGCCGCGAGACCAGCATGCCCGGCATCTACGCCGCCGGCGATCTAGCCACCCCCGGGATGCCCTCGGTCACCAATGCTATATGGCAAGGCGCGACCGCGGGTATCTCCGCCCAGCAATCAATGCTGATTTGAGAGCAACTAGCATCGATCCCGCCGCTTCAATTTCACAATAGACAGGACCGCCACCATGGCCGCCGCAAAGCCATTCGAACCTTTGGACGAGAGATTTCCGTTTGGCCGCCAACTCGGTATCGAGGCCGCGCCCCTCGTGCTCATCAACCTCTTCACAGTCGTCGATCCCGCCGATGAAGCGGGCTTTCTGGACGCTTTCAAGGCGGCTGCCGAGGTCATAACGAAGGCGCCGGGCTTCATTTCCATGCAACTGCATCGAGCGATCGGCGATAGCCCGACTTATCTGAACTATGTGGTGTGGGAATCCACCGAGGCGGTCCGCACCGCCTTTACTGATCCCGAGTTCCTCGCGAAACTCCCAGCATATCCTTCATCCGTCGTCGCCAAGCCCCACCTTTTCCAAAAGGTCGCCGTTCCCGGCTTCTGCGTTGCCTGACTTGGGAGATGCGGTAAGGCGCGGCGGCGGGTATGTCCGCCCAGCAGTCGACGCTGGTTTGAGAGCGAAGATTGGAGGATAAGCATGGCCGTCGAGCCGGACAGCGTGGGTGTGCGCTTCCCTCCGCCCTTCGTCTACTCGGGAGCGCTGCTGTTGGGGCTGGTGGCGGAGCGGTTCGTCACCCTGCGCTCTTTCGGCATCGACTGGCGGTTGTTAGTCGCAACGGGTGCGCTGCTGTTCGTTGCCGGCGCGGCAATGATGCTTGCGGCGGCGGGGCTGTTCCGCCAGCTTGGCATCAACGCGCCACCCTCGCGGCCAACGACCCAGATCGCAACGACCGGTCCCTATCGGTGGAGCCGCAATCCCATGTATCTCGCCATGGCGCTTATCTATGCCGGCCTTGCGATCAGCCTCGACGGGCCAATTGCCCTCGCCATGCTACCTTTGGTGCTGATCACGATCCAGACGCAGGTGATCGCCCGCGAGGAACGCTATCTCGAAGCGAAATTCGGCGAAGAGTACCGAAGCTATAAGGCCAGGGTTCGCCGCTGGTTCTGACTATTCCCTGCTACGGCACCGAAGCCAGTGTTGGCATCCTCCATGCGGCCGCTCTTCGGGATGCATGGCATACATGAACTTGACTAACGTCGGATTGACTTGCCAGACAGCGCCTTCACTCGCCGCAGGGCGGTGATCCCACCCGCGACACGCAACAAATCGTGGACAAGTTGGACTGTTTCCATGGATGGCATCGACGCCGTGATCGCTATTGGCGCGAAGCCGTCGAAGCCTTCGCCTTGAAAGGACTCGAACCGCCGACCCCGTGATTGACTAGCGTTTATTGACACCAAATTTCCCGGCCCAGGCAACTACTTGCTCTCCGGAATGGCGCATTAACACCAACAGATGACTCGATGTGGTAATGTCCGTCATCAAGGTTGGAGAAGCAGAATGAACGACGTCACTCAGATCCGTAAGATGCCGCCCTTTCCATCGAGAGGTTTACTTATCGCATCCGCGAATATGTTGAAGTTCGTCGGACACTCCGGCTTTGACGCGCTTCGATTGGAATGGGATCTGCAAGATACCGACGCTGGAATGGGGAATGGTTTGATGGCTAGGGCGACATCGCTCGCGACTTATGCACTCAAAAATCCGGAGCTGCGAACTCCCGACGGCAATTATCTTCAGTCCGAGATTGTGGCTAAAGCCGGCGAGATCTACCGCAATGGTTGGATGACTAACTTAAGCGAGAAGGAACGATCCGCTTTTAAAAATGCGTCTGCGAACGCAGGCTCGATGAACGACGTATCAGAGTCTGGGGTCGCGGCGGTCTCGACTAGTAATCCGCATTTTTCCACCGCGACCGCCGCCCCAACGATATCTCCTAAAAGCAGTCCCTTGAAACGTAAGATATTCGTTGTTCATGGGCATGACGAAGGGGCGCGGGAGACCGTAGCTCGATTTCTAGAAAAATTGGAATTCGAAGTAATTATCCTTCACGAGCAGGCCAATCGTGGGCGCACAGTCATGGAAAAGATAGAAGTGCATGGTGATGTGGGTTTCGCTGTCGTACTGCTAACACCCGATGATGAAGGTCGAAAGGTGAACGGAAGCTTCAAATTCCGGGCTCGTCAGAACGTCTTGCTCGAATTAGGCTATTTCATCGGCCGTCTCGGGCGGTCAAACGTCTGCGCCCTAACTCGCGGTGACGTTGAGCTACCATCGGATTTCGCTGGTATCGTTTATCAACCTATGGAAGACGGTTGGCGGGCGGCGGTAGCACGGGAGTTAGCCGATGGAGGCTTCGAAATTAACTGGGAGAAAGTTTCCCGACCGTAAGCCGGGACATCACTCGTAGAAAGCGCTGTTGTCGACAGAGACGAAGACGCTGTCTTGCAATATACGCTGTGGCTCAATTATTCGCGCTTTCATGCTTGCGGTATACGGATAGGAGTCAGACAGAACGGCTCCCATGTCATTTCGGAGATCCGACCTGGAGCCATATTGAAGCTCGACGTAAACGGTACCGGCGACGGTTAGTTCTATGAATTCGTCATCGACGAACGTAATCGTGTAGTCGTCGATCTCATGTCCATCGACGGAGGTATGCGTTGACAGCTCATCGAGCTCCTGCAAGGTCTCCGATATAAGTCTTTCGAGAACCGCGTCGAAAACTTCTGTTCTCAACGAGCGATGGACTTCGTCTCGGCAAGTCCGAGCAGCGTCATAGATATCCAACAAGCCATCAAGCGCGTCATCCACCAGTACACGAATCTCCTCATCATCATCGAGGATGGTTTCTTCCCGCACATGCGTTGACCGATTGAGCCTTTCGATTGTCTTCAGCAGTGGACGCGCGATTTTGCTAAGGTCAAGTTTCAGAACCTTTTCCACGAAGTCTGTGGGCAATGCGCCTTGAACTATGAAGGTGACCCGCTGCATCCGCGTCGGGCCTCTGGTATCTTTGACGAGCTCGTACCAGCGACATGCCATCACGCGTTGATCAGGGGCCATTGAATGAAGCACGTGACCTGTGAGTTCACGCATGGCTGCCGCACATAGGTTGCCCCGAATTGGATTTTCGCTCTCGCCGACGAGAAAGGCGCCCTCGAGCACGGTCTTCATAAAGTGATCATCGGGATGTTCGGCGGCGAGCGACTCTCCCTTTGCACGTATTTCCGGCCACTCTGGGACTCTGTAGGGCATAGCCATAGAACCTATTAAATCTTTCTGAGCGCCATAAAGCACCCGTCTCAATCGTGAGGCCACCATAAAAAGTCGAGTTCGGCCCCTCGGCAGGCGAACTCAGGCCGGAAAAACGGAGCCCACGGGCGCCGCTCGTAGCGCTCAGAATTTTTGCTGCGTCACAATTCGCACGATCCGACTCGACGGAAAAGGCACAACGATTGATTTCTTCAGCTCCGCTGTCGCATGGATGAGGATGAAGCTGTTGAAAGGCGTAGCAAATCCCTCAGCGATGAATTCGACGTAAGCGCGAGTTTCTCCGCACCTTCTTTAGTTGAGTGAGCTTTGGCATGAGGTGTCCGCCTAAAAGAGGTGGACACCTAGTTATGAATGAAGGTCAAAAATTCGCCGTGCGGCTGGTTGGTCGGA
>NZ_JABAIG010000033.1:0-17323 GCF_012641385.1 Rhizobium sp. P28RR-XV | reverse complement strand
CTTGCCTGACTTTGCCACGTCTTCTGGAGAGCTGGATGCATAACGAAAGATGCACGTCCGGTTCGGTGAAAGGCGACTAGAAACCGACTGCCGTGAGGCAGCACGGCGCTAGTCGCCTATTCTACCCAAGGGCGGCTGGGTGGACGAGCCCTTCACCATGAAGGGCTACCGTTCCGACTTCGATCTGCTGATAATCGTCAACAACCGCAAGCTCTGCAAGTTCGCCGAGTACTGGTACAAGGCCTCCGACCGCCTGATCCGCGACCCGCTGATCGAGACCCCGGTCAGCTTCATCGTGCATTCAAGGCGCGAGGTGAACACCTACCTGAAGGAGGGACAGTATTTTTTCTCCGACATCCGCAAGGAAGGCATTGTTCTCTACGAGCTCGACGATGAACCGTTGGCGGAACCTGTGCCACTGACGCCAGCTGATCGGTTGCGGGTAGCGCGGGAACATTGCGAGCAGCGGCTCGCCGAGGCCGAAGCCAGCTTAGAAGGCTCGTACTTCTATCTCAGCAAGTCAAAACGGCCAGGCGACGTCTGGAGCAACTGGGCGGCTTTCAGCCTCCATCAATCGCTGGAACAGGCTTATTCATGCGTTCTGCTGACCCTGACAAACTACGGCCCGCCCTCTCACAACATCAAGTTTCTACGCTCGCTGGCCGAAGACCAGGATCGGCGCCTGTCGGACGCATTTCCGCGCGATCAGCAGAGGGAGCGAGCTTGGTTCAACACGCTGAACGAGGCCTATGTGAAGGCGCGCTATTCCAAGTATTTCGAGATCAGCGAGGAAGCGCTTACATGGCTTGGTGAGCGCACGGCCGCGCTGCTTGGTGTCATCAAGAAGGTTTGCGAGGAGCATTTGGAAAAGCTCAGGAGACACGCCCAGTGGGATGCTTGAATTCACTCATCTAAGAGATCTCCACAGGCGACCTCCGTTCCGCTGCCGTCCAGCCCACGTACTGTGTTATTGTAGATCCGCAGGCAGAGCGCGCAGGCCTTGCGCTCATCGACCGAGCAAGCGAGCTTGATGCCAGGCTGCAATTCGTTCGCAGGGTTCTAGCACGGAACATTACTGCCGACGGCGACACCAACCTTCCCGTCGAGGAAGCGCAAATCCGCGTCGAGATTGCCAGGCGTAAGCGCCTCCTGGAACTGAACCCACGCGATGCCCTTCGTCTTGCGGAGTCGGCATTGCTTTATGTGAACGTCGGACAGAGCCCCTCGGCTTGGTCGCTTCTTCGCCGTGCACTCATTCTTCGGCCAGATGATCGTTACGTTCTCAGGGCGGCGGCGCGCTTTTTCATGCACATCGGCGCTCCCGATGAGGCAGAGCATTTTCTCAAGGCTTCCAGCGCCACGCTATCCGACCCGTGGCTCCGATCTGCCCTTTTCGCAGTGCAAGCGGCCTCCGGCACAGCAGCGTCAGGATGGCGAAAAGCGAAGTCACTTCTTGGTGAGGCCAAGTTCTCGCCTCGCGATCTCTCCGAACTTGCCGTTCAAATGGGGAGCATGGAGTACGAGGCGGGTTCTCGAAAACAAGCAATACGAATGCTGCGCCAAGGGGCAATGAGCCCTACCGAAAATGCCATCGCTCAGATCGGCTGGGTGGCCCGCCACAAGGCTGACTTCAAGCAGGCGGATCTTCACGTCGACATCTCGCTCTCCGAGGAGGCGTCAGCATACACAACCTATGAGGAATCAAATTGGAAAGATGTTATCGAGCATTGTGCAGACTGGCGAAAGATCGAGCCCTTCAGTGTACGTCCAGCGATTTTGCCGACCTTTATCGGTTGCGTTTCGATGGAAGCCCTAGAAGAAGCCGCTACGGTCGGGGCGCATGGCCTGCTCGCCAATCCCAGGAACAAGACACTCTTGAGCAACCTGGCGGCGGTAAGAGCGCTCCAAGAACGTTTCGACGATGCACGGCACCTGATCGGGCGCGCCTTTGCGTCTCTCGGTGACGATGACGACGATATAGTCGTAACAGCCACCTCCGGCTTGATCGACTTTCGAGAGCGGAAGTTTGACGCCGGCATCAAGCATTACATGGATGCCATTGAGAAAGCTCGACAGGCAAAAAACATCGACCTTGCGTTCCGAGCCATCTGCTTTCTCGCGCGCGAGGTTGCTCGCGTGGACCACGAGCAGGGACGAATTCTCCTCGACAAGATCGACACTCATTTTGAATCGGTAACGAAACGTGGCTTCGCGATCCCTAAAGATATCGCGGTGATCAGAGAACAAATTGCAGATGGTGTCCGGATTGGTACAGGACGGGCGCAGGCGCTTGCGTCGATTAAGTCATTCAATTGAGCCGATGTCATCGGCGATGGTGGCACTCCGCTGCTCGGAGACGAGTAAACATGGCGTTTCAGGCGGTCTAGCCGCCTGAAACTACACGCAGGAACAAATAAAAGAACAAACCTTCTACGGGAGGGCCGCGCAAGCGAGGGGGGGCTTACAGAGACTGGCGGAATCGTCAGCCGATGGACAAGCACGTGAAGCCTCCGAATTTACCGCAACAGGTGCGCCAAGCCGAAATGCCCGATTTTGGTCACGAAATCGGCGGGAAATCATCCATTTTCATTGGAATTGTTGCTGCCAGCAATATTCGGTCCGCCGTACCCTCTCCAAGTCGTTCTGCGTGAGTGTCGGGCCATTCGACTCATTTCCCTATCGCCAAACCGGCCCGCAAGGCCTTGGCGATGGCATTCCAGTCGCGTGAGGCACCGTCTTGAAAATCCGCAGCGACATTACAGGCATTCAATATCTGCGCGCCATCGCCGCAATCTCCGTGCTTTGCTTCCATATCAGCGAGGCATACGGCCTTAGATTCCAGATCGGAGCGGCGGGTGTCGATATATTCTTCGTCATCAGCGGCTTTATCATGTGGGTCACGACCCAGGGAAAGCCGATCGGTCCGCAAGAATTCATGTGGCGCCGGCTCATCAGAATAGTGCCGCTTTACTGGATTGCGACCGCGGCGACATTCGTCCTGGCCGTGTTGAAACCGCAGTTCTTCTACAATACGAACGCGAGCGCCGAGAATTTGATCGGCTCGCTGTTTTTCCTGCCCGCCATGAAGAACGACGCGCTGCATCCGGTTGTCGAGCAGGGATGGACCTTGTCCTACGAGATGTTCTTCTATCTCATCTTCTCCATTTCATTGCTCCTGCCGGAGTTCAGGCGGTTATGGTTCCTGATGGCGGCTCTGGTGGCGATCGTCATCACGCATTACCTGCTGCCTCTCGGCCATCTCAGTGTTTTCACGGAGCCGGTCATTCTTGAATTTGCGGCGGGAATCATCATCGGACGTTTGTGGAAGCAGGATTTTCGCCTGCCTTTTTACGCCGCCATCAGCCTAATGATCGCCGGATTCGCGCTGTTGCTGGCGAGTGACCTGATGCCCCATGTCGACCGGGCGGTTCGCTGGGGCATCCCTGCTGTGCTATTGTTATCGGGCGCTGTTTTCGCAGAGCGGGAGCGGGGCGTCCCCAAACTGGCATTCCCGCACTTCCTGGGGGATGCCTCCTATTCCATTTACGTTTGGCACGTGCTCATGGCCGTCATGGTGACGGCGCTGCTGCTGCGCATTGGCGTGCCGCATGGCGCACAGCCCGTGTTCATCGCATTGGGCTCGCTGGCTTTTGCAATCGTTTGCTACCTGTTCATAGAACGGCCGATCCTCCGGAAAACGCGAGCCGCGCGCCCGCGACCGGCATTTCGCGGCTGACGCACAAGGAGCGAGATGATCGCTCGAAGAATGCTACGGCTGCGCTCCGTCCTCTTTTGCCGTTCCGGCGATGACCGGGCAGGATTGCGGGATTGGTCGATCGAACAACACCGCAACGCTGCAATCGGATGTGAACATCGCCTCGTCGTCATGCCCCGCGCTTGGTACCTCGACGACCTTCTGATTGAGGTCGGACGGATGCCGCTTTTTCATATAGCCGAAATAGGTCAACCCTCGCGCGAGCCGGTATGGCCCCTGCGCCATCGCGGCACAGGAGCGATCGATGAAATGAGTGTATGGATTCGTGTCCGCCTCCCCCAACAGGTAGACGACGTTTCGCGCGGCATATCGGGCTTCGAGAACCTTCGGATCCTGCGAGGATACATATGGCGGCGCGGAAGTCAGGCCATATCGCCACTGCGTTGCGCGCGGGCAGGAAGCTGTCGATTGATCCGCCAGCAAGGCCGGCCGCTCATTGTCGAAATAGAGATAACTCGACGGATTGGCGACGAAATAGCGAACGGAGATACCGGCGCTCGCCAGGCTTTCCGTCTCGCGCCCCATCACCGCGTAGCGCTGCACCAATTGCGCGCCCGCCGAATGCCCCATCACGACGATGGTCGACAGCGAAGGATACAAGCGGCGATCCGCGAAATGCCGAAGCAAGGCATCGAGCGCGGAGAAGGAGCTGATCGGCGCGGGCTGGCGCGCGGCTTCTCCGCCTTTCCATCCGTTTTGCGTCCAGGCCAGCGTCTGCGCGGACAGTGAGAACGCCTTGACATCCGGCCTTATTAGAAACTGCGGCGCGACAACCATCGTCCCTTTCGCAAGATTTCCCACCTTTGCCAGCAGCTTCCGGCCTGTCGCATAATAGGCGTCGGCGTTTCTCAGCGTACCGTGAATCACGATCAGCACCTTCGTCACGTCGGGTGCTGCCGTGTCGACCGCATGATTGGCGTAGACGGGCAGCTCTCCCTTCCCGTCCGGCGTGTCGATGAGCGCGCGTTGATCCGCGATCTGTTTGACCGGCTTACGGAGCTTCGCATGTTGAGAGACGGCATTTGTGGACCATGCTTGGGATAATCCGCCGGCGGCGATCAGCGCCGTTCCGGATAATATGATGCAGGCTAAATTCCTGGAGTTCCGCTGCGTGCCCGAGCACCAGATTCGGCCAAGATAGGTGAAAATGAACGGCATCGTATGGTTACTGCGCTTTGATTGATACGGAGAAAACGTGCTCATCCGATCAGTCGTTAACCGGCGTGCTCGCTGCTTGAACGATGGAGCAGAGAAAAATCCGTCGCAATCTCGAAAAAATCCTCGTTTGACGAACATTCTCTCGAACGTGCAAGGATTATTGGGACGCGCAAACCGCATCTTCTAAGAAACCCGAATCAGGAAAGGCCCGGCGCATTCGCGACCCGGAGCGCAGATGTTCACGCTCGCGTGCCCGAAAAACCTGCGACAGAGACGATAAGCCGTGGCATAAGGCCCCCGAAAAACTTTCTTCAGGCCCGGCGTAATCATGATTCGTATCGAGAATATCAGCAAGCAGAACAGCCATCGCATCCTCTTCATCGAGGCGTCCGCTGCGCTCAACAGGGGCGAGAGCATTGGACTGGTCGGCCCGAACGGCGCCGGCAAGACGACGCTTTTCCGGATGATCACCGGCGGGGAGCAGCCCGACGAAGGGCAGGTTTCCGTCGATAAGGGCGTCACCATCGGCTATTTCAGCCAGGATGTCGGCGACATGGCGGGTCGGAGCGCCGTTTCGGAAGTGATGGAAGGTGCCGGGCCGGTCAGCGCGGTTGCCGCCGAGCTTCGTGAGCTGGAAGCCGCGATGAGCGATCCGGACCAGGCTGACAGGATGGATGAGATCATCGAGCGCTATGGCGAGGTGCAGGCGCGCTACGAAGAGCTGGATGGCTACGCGCTCGAGGGCCGCGCCCGCGAAGTGCTGGCGGGCCTGAGCTTCAGCCAGGAGATGATGGACGGCGATGTCGGTGCGCTTTCGGGCGGCTGGAAGATGCGCGTGGCGCTGGCCCGCATCCTCTTGATGCGCCCCGATGTCATGCTTCTCGACGAGCCGAGTAACCATCTCGATCTCGAAAGCCTGATCTGGTTGGAGTCCTTCCTCAAGGGCTATGAGGGTGCGCTCCTGATGACCTCGCACGACCGCGAGTTCATGAACCGCATCGTCACCAAGATCATCGAAATCGATGCTGGCAACCTGACAAGCTATTCCGGCGACTACGAGTTCTATGAGCAGCAGCGCGCTCAGAACGAGAAGCAGCAGCAGGCGCAGTTCGAGCGTCAGCAGGCGATGCTCGCCAAGGAAATCAAGTTCATCGAGCGTTTCAAGGCGCGCGCCTCGCATGCCTCGCAGGTGCAGAGCCGCGTGAAGAAGCTGGAAAAAATCGATCGCGTCGAGCCGCCGAAGCGCCGCCAGACGGTCGCCTTTGAATTCCAGCCGGCGCCGCGCTCGGGCGAAGACGTCGTCGTCCTGAAAAACGTTCATAAGGGCTATGGCAGCCGCAGCATCTATGAAGGTCTCGACTTCATGGTGCGCCGCCGAGAGCGCTGGTGCATCATGGGCATCAACGGCGCCGGCAAATCCACGCTTCTGAAGCTGGTCGCCGGTTCGGCGGAGCCGGATGAAGGCAGCGTCAATCTCGGCGCCAGCGTCAAGATGGGATATTTCGCCCAGCACGCCATGGAGCTGCTTGAGGGCGAGCGCACCATATTCGAGACGCTGGAACATGAATTCCCGCAGGCCGGCCAAGGTTCGCTCCGCGCACTGGCCGGCTGCTTCGGCTTTTCCGGCGACGACGTCGAAAAGAAGTGCCGGGTGCTGTCGGGTGGCGAGAAGGCGCGGCTTGTCATGGCGATCATGCTTTTCGATCCGCCGAACCTGCTGGTGCTGGACGAGCCGACCAACCATCTCGATCTCGATACCAAAGAGATGCTCATCGAGGCGCTGTCGCAATATGAGGGCACGATGCTGTTCGTCTCACACGACCGGCATTTCCTCGCGGCACTCTCCAACCGCGTGCTGGAGCTGACGCCGGAAGGCATTCACCAGTATACCGGCGGCTACACGGAATATGTGGAGCGCACGGGATACGAGGCGCCGGGACTGCGGAGCTGATAGCTGCGCCGATCGGCGCTATTGCGTGTTGGACGAAGGCGCGGCACCGGCGTTGATCACGGCAACGGGTGCCGTCCTGCCGCGCACGCGGATTTCGATGCGGCGGCGCGCCTCGACCGCGCCGCGCTGGCCTGATGTGACGGTATCGCCGGGCAGGATCAGCTGCGCGGCGGACATCGGCAGAATCGTAGCACCCTTCAGCTTCGGATTGGCCTTGAGCACGTTGGCGACGGCAATGGCGCGGGCGAGACCAAGCCCGGCATTGTCGGCCGGTAGCAGGGCCGATACCGGCAGCTTGCCGTCCATCGCGTTGATGATCGTATCGTCGAGATTGGATTTTTCGCGCGCCAGCGGCTGCTCGTCCGTATGGCCTATGACCTCGACGATATTGGCGCCGTAGAGGCTGAGATTGCTGGCGATTTCGTCTGTGATCGTGGTGCTGAGCAGCTGGGCGAAGGTGCCGGTAAGTTCGGCGCTTCCCGATTGAAAATAGTTCTTCTTGGCATCGTCGAGATTGATGATGGGCGGCCAGTCGTGCATGCCCTTCCCGCCCCCGTTTCCAGCCAGAAGCTTATTGACCTCATCGGGTGCTGCCGTCAGTGAGACGCCATGCTCCTTTAGAACGGCCGCAACCTTGGCAAGCGATTGCAGATCGGCCGATGACGCACCCTGATCTGCCATACTGTCGAGCGTCTCCTTCGCCAGCACTAGCTCCCGCCATTGCTTGTCCACCACGGCCTTGTCGGCGGCGGAAAGATCACCGGAAACGACTTTCGATTGCAGCAAGACGATCTCGGCCGCCTGCTCCGCGCGTTTCTTCTCCAGCAGGGAGACTTGCTGTTCGGCCTTCTCAAGCTTGCGCTCGACCTCGGAGCGGCGGTTTCTTTCGGCGGAAATCATGGCGGCTGCCGCGAGCAGCAGGCAAAAGACCAGAAGCAGCATGGATTCGGCCATCGTCAGGCCAAGGATCAAACCACGATTATAGCCTTTGTGCTCCAGTTTCGGCTGAATATCCGAGCCTCCTGCTACCATAGATGCCACCAGCGTTTTCGCGGCACGGCCTCGATCTCAGGAGCGATGTCGTCATCGGTCTTCGGTTTCGGCAGCGGTGCCTGTCCCATCGCTTCCGCCATACGGCCGAGCGCCACTTCGATGTTGCGCAGCGGCTGCAACTGCGCCTCGGACATCTCCTTGATGGCAGCGATCGCCGGCGCCAGCTCGGCGCGCACGACATCCTCCGGCGAGCGGATCTGCTCCAGCTTCTTGCCGACATTCTCGACGGCGGCACCGAAGGTCCCGATGATCTCGGACAATTGCGAGGTCGTCGCCGTCAGCTGGGCGGCCGCTTCGTTGATGGGGGTCACCGCCTGCTTTGCCAGCATTTCGAGGATCTTGTTGATCTCCTCGCCGTTGCGTTCTGCCTGCCGCGCGATCTCCTCGAATCCCTCCGACAGCATCTGGTTGCTGACACGCCGGTAGTGCGAGAATTCGCGCGATGAGGAGTCGAGTTCGGTCCGCACGCGCCGTGTCATCTCGGCAAGCTCGTGCCGGACGCTGCGCTCGATGTCGATCGGATCGCGCCGCATCTGGTTGAAGAGAATGCGCAGCGTTACGCCGGCAATGGTCGATGTGACGGCGATGCCGAAATTGCGGACGATGGTCTCGATCGATGTTTCGCCGGCAAAGAGATAGAGCGATACGCCCAGGCTCGACAGGGTGAAGAGAAATCCCATGTAGTAGAGATTGTCGCCCGCCTGCTCGTTATGCAGCCGGAACCCTGCGACTGCCAGCGACACAATGAAGTAGATCGCCATCAGCACGAGCGGTATGCCTGTCACGACAGGCAGCGACCAGCCCATGAGCTTCGACGACCAGATGAAGATCATGCCGCCGATGGTAATGGACGCGAAAAGCACCATCGGCCCATAGTCGCGGATGAGATATCGCGTCTCGGTACCGGCCATCAGCGTATCCCCTCCAACCGCACGAAGCCGCCGAAATCACCGTTGCTGTTCTTGATCCATTGCGCCCAGAAGTTCGCAAGGTCCTCCATGCTGAACTTCATGTTCGGCCTTTGAAAGGCAAGGATCTTGACCGTGACCCCAGCCAATGACGTGCGAAACTGGTCATTTGCCGGGCTGTGCTGGTATTTCTGATAGGAGACGCCGTCCCGGTAGTTCGAGAAGGCGGCGGTGTGCTCGATCATGTCGGAGGCGATGTAGAGGCGCTTCGGCAGGCCTGCCGGAGCGTTGGCGAAGACTTCCAGGTTGATCTTCTGAATGGCCGCCATGATCGGCGACAGCTTGCCGGACTCGCCCGCGGTCAGCTTGCCGGCGATATCGGCGAGCGGCTTCTGGAACCCTTTTTCCCATCGTGCCTGCGCCAAGCGCGGATTGCTGGTCCATTCGTCGACGTTGGCACCGCTTCCCGGGTTGCAGCCGTGGAAGGTCTGGATCAGTTCGCCTTCCTTCTCCGTGAGCGCGTAGATATCGATCGCGCCGCCGATCGGCACGCTCGCCACGATCTTCTGGAACTGGTTGCGGAGATCAAGCGCCGTCGTGTCGGCGATCGGATCTGTGACATCGAGCAGGATGGCCGTTTCCGCCTTCGGGCCATCCACGGGGCAGAGCGAAGCCTGGTCGACGGCGACGTTGCCGCTCGCCTTGTAGCGTAGCCAGCCATAGGCACCGACGATCCCGAGGGACAGGATCGCGAGACAAATCGTTGCGATGATGAGACCGGCGGATCCGCCGCGCCGGCTACGCCGCTTGCGTCGCGCCAAGGATGCTCTCCGGGAAAAGATTGTCGAGCTGGTGGTATTTCTCGATGGCGCGCTCGAATTCCTCGCCAATTTGCTTGATCTGGTCCGACAATTCCGCCTGCGCACTCTGGATGCGCGAGCCGAGCACCTTGTCGTCCCATTCCTCTTCGCTGCGGATGACAGGCGTCAGGCGCTCCATCTTGTAGGCAGCGTTGAAGTAGGATGGTTCCGGCTCGGTGCGTGCGGCCCTGTTGGCATCGCGGTAGGAGGTGAGCAGCACATTGGCGGCGCGCTCGAGATGGTTCTGGTGTTCGGCAAAAAGGTCGGCCGTCCTCGCGCGATGAGCGATGATGGCCGCCGTCTCCTGCCGGCGCAGCGAGAGGTCGCGGATGATCTCTTCGATCTTGCCGTTGTGCTCGTCGCGGATGCCGCGAAGGTCCTCGATCAGATCGAGCTTGCGGTCGATGTAATTGTCTCGCGCCGCATCGAGACGCTTCTGCACGCCGGCAAAGCCCGGATAGGGATCGGTCAGATAGCAGCCGTCGATGAAGGCGACGAGCGAGAACATCAGGCCGATGGCAAAGAGCATCCAGGAGTTCAGCTCCTGCAGCCCAAGCGGCGCGGTCTTCAGGCGCGGCATCACCTCGGCGCCCGCCCCGCTCAGGATCGTTGCCGAAACCTCGCGATAATGCGCCAACGCGATGTTGATCCCCAAGGCGACTACGACATAGGCGACAAGTCCGAGGAGACCGAGCAGCTTCAGCGCAAAGGATCGATGCACCAGGAAGCGGACGCAGAAGAAGGAGAACATCAGCGCGGTGCCGATGTTCAGGAAGGCGAAAGCGGCCGCCTCCGTCACACCGCCGACGATGCCCTGTTCGCTTCCCTTGGCGAGAAAGCTGCCGTTCATCACCATTTCAATGAGCACAAGGAAGACGATCAGCGAGACTTTGAAGCCCCATGCCGCCTTGCTGGAAACCTTCGCGGCGCGCTGCAGCTTGTGCCTGGCCTTGAAGCCTACCATCTCATCCTCGGCCGTCTTCAGCTTACGGCGCAGGCCGTGAAGTTCATCGACGCCGCTTGCAACCTCCGCCTTGAAATCCGAGACGCTGGCGGCATTCGCCTGGCGTATCAGCCCGAACTGCCCTTCGAAATCTAGGTTGCGAAGACGACTGTCGAAGGTCTGGAACTGGTCTTCGAGGATCTGGTAGGAACTTTTCTTCTCCGCCTCGACCCAGGCGACGACGCGCTGTTCCGTCTCGTCATGCGACTGTGCATCCAGCGGCGGCCGGTTCTGGCGCCCGGCGGCAGCTCCCTTTTCCTTCAGGTCGAGGGTCGCACCTAGCTTTTCGATATCGACGACGGGAAAAACGTCCGTCGAGGCACGGAAATCATGGCTGGTCTCCCGAACGCTGTCCCAGAGACGGTTGAGGGCTTCGAAACGCAACGATCTTCCCCGGCGAATTCATCAACTTAGAAAGGACAATTGAGAAATCGATACCGCACCGGTTGTCCTTGGTCCAGAGCGATCTAGCGGAGGTTAGGATGCGATTGTGGTAAAGACTAGCCCGAGCCGGTGATGATCGGAAAACACGCATATCAATCGCGGCAATCAGCGTTGCGCGAAGGATCAGTGTTACGCCTGAACCGAATTCGAAACAGGTTTCCAGAAACCGGCGCGCTGCAGCCCTTCGCGATAGATATCGCGTTGCCATTGCTCCTTGAACGGCACGACAGAAATCCAGCGATCGATATCGAAATCCGGGCTGGTGTCATGAACCCGCCGGACGAAGAAGCCCGCCCTTTCCTCCTCTCCCAGCATTGCCAGGCTCGCCGCGGAAATCCTGTCCGCCAAGCGCGAATCGGCCATCCGACGGATATAATCGAGTGCGGCCTCGAAGCGGCCGAGCGTGTAGCTCGCCACCGAAGCTGTCCAGAAATAAGTGTCGGGACTGACCGGATTGAGCGCGATGGCACTTTCGATCTTCGTCAACGCAAGGTCCGGCCGCGAGGAATGAAGCAATGCTTCGGCATGGTCGGCAATGATGCCGGCGTGGCCCGGATTGAGGGCTTCAGCCAGCTTCAGGGCCTCTATGCTTTCGTCATTTGCCCTCTGTAAGGTCTTCGCCATGCCCAGTTCGCGATAGCCGTCGGCGAGATCGCGCCGGGCTGCGATGGCCCGCGTCGCATAGTTCTCCGCCTCGTCCAGCAGGGCCGGATCGCTACCCGATGTCAGTACCCATTCCTTGGAGTAGGTTCGCGAAATAGAACTCAAGACAGGGGCGAAATGGCCACTGCTTTCCAGCACCGATTTGAACTCTAGCCGTGCCTCCTGCAGGCTTGGCACCGAGAGGCGAGCAAGGTGGCGCTTTCCGGCGAGATAGCGCTGATAGGCTGTCAGGTCCTTTTCGAAGTGAGACCTCATCATCTCCCGGCGTTCGATCTGTCCCGCCAGGGAGAGCACGATGTGACGAGCGATCCTCTGCCTCTGCTGTTCGGGAGAGGATTGCCCGAGGCCGATGCGCTCTGCCCAAACGACCTCGTCGCTGACAGCATCGACCAATTGCGAAAACAGCAAAGGTTCGTTGTCCTGAACGCTGACGCGCATCTCAAGAATGTAGGAGCGATCCCATCGATCGAAAGTTGCAATCGCGCGCTCCCCAACCCTGCCGATCCGGACCGCCGTGCAGCGATCCGCAATATCGAGACTGTCCAAGGCGCAGAAGCCGACGGTGATATCGCTCACCAGCGATGAGGCGTCATATCCCGAGCCTTGCTTTTCCAGGGGCGGCAGGAGGATTAGGGGTATGCGCATCTTCGGCGGTTTGTCCGTCACCTTCCTGCGGTGAAGAGCGTCGGCATTGGCCCCAGCAGCCGAAATGTCCCGCCACCGCGACGACCATGACGCCAACAGCTCTGAACGCTGCTCGAATATTCGCCTGAAGTGCTCGACCTCTCCCCCGGCTTCGAATATCCGCAGCAGGACGCGATGAATATCCCTATCCTCCGGATCGGCACCGAGGACGAGAAGCGCCGCCTCCTTGACCAGCGCGACATCCTCCTCGGCGCTCGCCTGCGCAGCGGCGGCATGCAGCGTTTCCTTCAGCATATCGGCATGGCGCCGCCTTTGCGCCTTGCGCCAGTGAAAGAAAACCGCGCTCTGACAATCGACGTCCAGCAGGAACTCCGCTTCGAGCGTGTTCATCAGCCCCTTCAATCTCGCGACGCTCGGCTCTGCCTGTTCCGCGCCCGCGAGCGGCATGTCTATGGCTTCTGGAGGTGCTTCGAGCTCGACGATCGTTTCGCTGAAACGAAGGAACGGCCTGCCGAGCACTTCCTGGCGGCCCCTTATCCGTGAAACCAGCTTTCGCAGATTGACCTGCGCGCTGCCATTGTCGTCGCCCCATAGAAGCCGGGCGATCGCGATGCGTGATGCGCCCCCCGGTGGCTCTGCCATCAAGTAGCTCAGGATCAACAGGCCCTTTTCGGGAAAGGCGACTTCGCGACCATCGCTGTCCAAAAGTCTAAGGCGGCCAAATGTATGCAGTGAAAACATGATCCAGTTCACGAAATCCGCATCGACCGATGCCGGCAGAAAAAACCGGGAAGCAGTTTCGTTTGCCGGATTGATTTCATTCGCGCTCGGACGAGCATGGTGAAATTTCCATAAGTTTGTAGTGTGGAGGAAGGTTCGGCGATTTTCAATTCCAATTGCCTGAAACCTGAAAGACCCTTCGCCAAATCGAAAGCGCGACATATCTCTTCTGAGCACGCGATCTCATTCGGAGCACCAAGCCATGACGACCACTCCCTTCAAGAATATCTGTGTCTACGGCGCCGGCGCGCTGGGTGGCGCGATCGCCGCAAAACTTGCCTCCGCGCAACCAGGCCACGCGGAGGTTTCCGTCGTTGCGCGGGGTGCGCACCTGGAGGGGATTCGTTCCGGCGGCATACGCCTCTGGGAAGCCGGCGCGGACAGTCCTCTCGTGGCGCGAATGACGGCAACGGCCGACGCCGGCGAGCTGCCGACGCAGGATCTCGTCATTACCGGGCTCAAGGGTCATCAGCTTGCGGCCGCCGTTCCCGGCATTGCGAAACTGCTGCACTCGGGCACCCGCGTCGTGATGATCCTCAACGGCGTGCCCTGGTGGTATTTTCACCGGGACCGGCGGAGCGGCCATGCCGAGCACCAGATGGAGGAGCTCGATCCGAACGGCGATCTCTGGCGCCTGATCGGGCCGGAGCGTGTGATTGGCTGCGTCGCCTATCAGGGGGCGGAAGTCGTCGGGCCTGGCGAGATAAAGCTCGCCAACAATGGCCATTTCATCCTCGGCGAGCCCTCCGGCGAGACGACCGCCGACATAGAGGCCATCGCAGCACTGCTGCAGAAGGCGGGCGTCAACATTTCCATTTCCACACGCATTCGCGACGATATCTGGAGCAAGCTGATGGGCAATGCCGCCTTCAACCCGATCAGCGCGCTGACCAGGGGATTGATGTCCGACATCATGGATGACCCGGCGCTGGCAACCATGGTCGGCCAGGTGATGAGCGAGGTGAAGGCTGTCGCTGAGGCTTTGGGATCGCATATCGCCATGTCGATCGAAGAGCGCCTCGACCGCTCCCGTCAGATCGGCCCTGTGCGTACCTCGATGCTGCAGGATCTGCTTGCCGGCAAGGCGCTGGAAATTACGCCTCTCGTCGGTGTCGTCGTTTCGCTCGGCAAGCTTGCCAATGTGCCGACGCCGGTCTCGGCAACCATTCTGGCGTTGGTGACGCAGCTCGACCGCAAGAACCAGCAAAGCGTCGGCTAGGCGACAGTCGACGATCTCAAATAGATTTTCGATCTTCCGGCAGCGGTGCATCGTTCAGCTGCCGGGCAAAATCCAGGGATGGCGGCTCTTTATATCTCACTTACTTCTTCGCACTTATCCCTGAATGGATTTCCTATGGGGGCCGGCGTTACGCTTGCGGTGGAATATGGAGATAGATCCCATGCTCGACACGCACGCACCCAATCTAACGGAATCCATCCGCGTCCTCGTTCACAACAGCGATGAGAGACATCAACGCGTCGCGGCATCGGCCTCGGGCGTAAAAGGCCGGCGCCGGCACTCGCTTGGCAATCGTCAGGTCCGCGAGAAGCGTACCTTTCAGGCCATGTTCGCCTTCGGTCTGCTGCTTGGCGGCCTGGAGCTCTTCATCGTGCTGCATTATCTCTGAGGCGCAGCCGACATGAGTAGGCCGATTTTTCAAAGACGCATCGGCGGTGCGATCACCGCCCTCGTCACGCCTTTTCGCGACGGCGTTTTCGATGGCGTCGATATGATGGCGCATGTGGAATGGCAGCTGCTGAGCGGCATCGACGGGCTGCTGGTCTGTTCGCTAACGGGCGAAGGCCCGACACTGACGGAGGCCGAGCGAATCCGCGCCATCGAAATCTGTGTCGAACTTTCCGAAGACAAGGTGCCTGTCATTGCTGCAACGGGAACCAACGATACGGCGACGACCATAAAGGAAACGATACAGGCGCAGCAACTTGGCGCCGATGCGGCCTTGGTGACAGTCCCCTATTATTCCAAGCCGACGCAAAAGGGGGTCATCCACCATTTCGAGCAACTCGCCGCGCAGACCGAGTTGCCCATCATCGTTCACAATCAGCCGTCGCATACCGCGATCGATCTCGCGCCGACGACGGTCGCGCGGCTGGCGGAGATTCCAGGGATTATCGGGATCGCCGATGGCAGCGGTGGCGTCTCGCGGATCGATGTCTGGCGCCCTTTGCTGCCGGAGCGGTTCGGTCTCTTTGCGTCGAACGATGCCAGCGCGCTCGGCTTCATCGCCGCAGGTGGTCATGGCTGCTTTTCCAGTGCGGCCAATATCGTTCCGCGTCTCTTTCGGTCCATGCAGCATTCCGTGGCTTGCGGCAACGTCAGCGCAGCCAAATCCATCGACGGGCGCCTGCAGCCATTGTTCAGCGCGCTGGCCCGCGAAAGCGAGCCGACTACGGTCAAGCACGCCTTGTCACTCGTCAGCGATATCGAGGCGGATGTGCGCCTGCCCTTGGTCGGCGTCACCCATGAGACGGCGGCTGCCATCCAAGCGGCAATCACACCGTTTCAGCTCGACGGCAGCGGCCGTTTTGCCTCGCACCATGCCTATCGCCTGGGATTGTGAAATCGCTCCATCCCTATGACATTTTTATATTTTTGCCGTTTCAGGCAAATGGAAATCCTAGCAACTCCCCCATAGATTCAACGGCGTAGCACCGGAAACGGCTTTCATCGGCCAGACGGTGCCGGTGACACTGGAAAGGAACTACGATGTCACGCCAGACGCATGTCGGCCTATCCGCCGACGCTCTCCAACGCCCTCGCACAGCGGCCCTCGCAAGAAGCGAGTGGCCCATCTCTTCGGACGCATTGCTGAATGGACTTCGTTCCGTCGCTCCACGGCTTGGCCTTGTCCTCCTGATCGCCGCCGCCCTGCAAATGGTGCTGCATCTGACCGGACATTGAGTGAAGCCAAAGAGATCCAAGAGGAAACATAGAAATGGCAAACGCACAGCATATTCAGCGCCGCTCGGCCCATAGCCCGATCTCGCCAGCTCCGGCACGCTTCATCATTGGCCGCGACCGCCGCGGCAGCTGGATCGTCCAGGACCAGCAGGGTCTCGTCGGCGGCCTGTTCCGCAACGAGGCGGCCGCCCTGCACTTCGCTGCTGAAGAATGCAATCATAACCCGGCCGACGTCTGCCTTGCGCCCGAAGGCGCCATCCTCGACCTGGATGGCTTCGCAGCCAATGTGCACTAAACTTGCCCCTAGAGCGGTTCTCTGAACCGCTCGATCCCTTTGTTTTCCCGCAATTCCGGACGGAAAACCGCTACGCACTTTTCCTGGAATTGCTCTAGCAGGCTTCGACAGCATACCGCCGAACGCTTCCTTAACCGCCCTCAGGTAAGTTTTCGGCCAGATATCCAAAGAACAGAAGACAATGTCGAAGCCTGCCTTCCGCTACAGCCACTACGATCTCAGAGAACAGCGCGCCGGAACGGTGATCGAAATCACGCTTTCGGCCATCGCCAATGTCAGGCTGATGAACGGCTCGAATTTCGAGCGCTTCACGGAAACCCTCAAGCACCAGTTTATCGGCGGCGTCGCCAAGAAATCCCCGATCCGGCTGACCATTCCGGAATCCGGCCACTGGCATCTCGTCGTCGATATGGAAGGCCACAACGGTCTGGCTGAATCGAGCGTGAAGATCGTCGATGCGGCACTGGCTCCCCGCATGCAGAAGGCACCACCGGAAACCGCCACCGGCAGGTAACCCGGAATTCTAGAGCGTTTCCGCTTTTCTTCGAATCGCGAAAACGCTCTATCCCTTTGTTTCTACGCAATTCCGGACGGAAAAACGCTATGCACTTTTCCTGGAATTGCTCTAGGAGGTGTGGACTCTTGGGTTTCCAAGGCTGAGCAAATCAGATTCAAGACTGTCTTTTGGAGGCAGTCATGGGTGTTTTGGATCGTCTGATCCTTCGGGACGAACAGTGAGCGCGGATAGCGCATCACATCATTGGTGACGAGCGCACGCGCGGCTCGTCTGGCCGCGACAACCGCATGTTCGTGGAAGCAGTGCTTTGGATTGTGCGGACCGGCTCGCCCTGGCGTGACCTGCCGG
>NZ_JABAIG010000032.1:0-20416 GCF_012641385.1 Rhizobium sp. P28RR-XV | reverse complement strand
GTCGCCAGCAGCGCCGCCGCCCTCGTTCAGTGATCGGGCTTATAGACCCTACCTCCGAACCAAGTCAACACTATCACTGTAAAAATTCTGACATTTTTGTAACTTATTGATTGTAAAACGGAATTTGTGAATGGAATGGGAAAGGAAGCAAAGTTTTCCTCAGAGACCTCGAAAAAGTTTGTCCAAGCGGTCAAAATTTCTATGCCTGATGCCTTATCGCCAACTTCTGACGATTAAGCCCCCTCAAACCCGACCATCATGCGCATTGGAACTTTCGGACAGCGATATGAGCCCGCCGATGCGCAGCTCGCTCGCAGGCCTCAGAAAAACCGAGATTTTACATGAGCTTTCTGCTATATATTAGCGAAGGGAGGAAACAATGCACACAACAAGACCGGAAAGCATTATCGAAGTCAGTTTCGACAGCGCCAATGGCCGACGCGCGCTCGGCATCATGAGCATGCGCCAGGCATTGGATCTGCCCGATCTGCCGAGCTTTACCTATACGCATCCGGATCCGCTGAAGGCGGCCGCCGGTATCGTGTTGAGCCAGGAAGAGCTCAGGAAATTCTTGACCTGCCACTGAGCGGGCACGTTCGCGCAGCACGTCGATCGCGCACCCGCACGATTGCGAAAATAATCGCGCCTATTTCAGGCTGCTTTCCTTTCCATCACCGCCAGCGGCAATAGAACAACGGCATTCAGCCCGCCTCCTTCGCGATCCTCGAGGCAGAGCGCGCCGCCATGCGCCTCGACAATCTGGCGAACGATCGCAAGACCCAGACCACTGCCGCCGAGATCGCGATTGCGCGATTCTTCCAGCCGCACAAAGGGTTCGAGCACTTCCTTGCGCCGATCTGCCGGAATGCCCGGCCCACGATCCCCTACAATGATGGCGGTTTGATCTCCGCGACGTTCGACGGCGATATCGGCTCGGCAGCCGTAGCGCAGCGCATTATCCATGAGATTGTCCAGCACACGCACTAGGGCGGTCTCGGTCATGGTCACCGCGATCGGCTGCCCGATCGGCGCGAAGACGACAAGACCCTGCCCGTCCTGCCGCTCCGCCACGTGGCCGCAAATGGCTGCATCGAGATCGACAATGGTCTTGCCATCAGAAACGACGGTGCTGCGGGCAAAGCCCAGAGCATCCTCCACCAGCCGCTGCATGGCTTCGATATCGGCAATCGCCCGATCACGATGTGGTGTATCGGGCATCATTTCCATGCGCAGTCGGAAGCGCGTGAGGTAGGTCCTCAGATCATGCGAGATCGCTCCGAGGATCAGGGTACGATTATTGACTAAGGCGGCGATGCGCAGCTGCATGGCGTTGATCGCCTTGATCAGCATGCGCAGCTCGCAGGCTCCTCTTTCGGGAATACGAACCGGCTGCAATCCATTGCCGATCGAGTTGACGGTGCGGGACAAGCGCGTCAAGGGGCGGGTTTCCCGCGCCACCGCGACAATGGCGATGACCGCGACCAGCATGCCGAGGATGCCCGAGATAAGGCCGATGGGAATTCCGTGCAATCGCACTGTCGGCGTCTCGGGAAGATTGAAGACCGCGATCTTGCCGCCTGCGACGCCGATCGACACTTCCATGATCCGGTCCGGGGCGCCGACCGAGAACCAGCCCCGCGGCCTTTCCGACAGCGAGCGCATGTTGAAGTAGCGGTTGCCGAAGGCGATATTGGCGAATTCGCGCGCCAGCTTACCGGTGAGCGTCAGATCCGAGGTCCCGTTCTTCTCACCGGGCGCCGGCGCATCGGCGAGCCGGATCGCCAGACCATTGGCATTCAGCGCCCGCACGGCGATCGGCTGCGCCTCGGGCGGAACGGCATCGAGAAGACGGATCGCCGTCTTGACCCGTATGGCCGGCGACAACTCCGGACTGAACGACGTATCCGGCTTCAGCTGGGCGGCGGCGAAAGCCGCGAGCTGTATGACGAACAATGCCACGGCGACAATCATGATGATGCGGGCGACGAGACCGAGTTTCAGCATGGCTCAGACATCCTTCACGTCCGTGGTGAGGAGATAGCCGGCGTTGCGCACGGTGGTGATGATATGAGCGCCATCGGGTAGGCAATGCCCGAGCTTGGTGCGCAGGCGGGAGACCGTGACGTCGATGGTGCGATCGAAGGGGTCGGCGCCACGCCCGCGTGTCCAGTCGAGCAACTGCTCGCGCGAGAGCACACGCCGCGGCCGTTCGAGAAAGCAGACAAGCAGATCGAACTCCGCCGTCGTCAGATGTACGACACGCTCGCCTTCCATCTCAATGATCCGGCCGTCGAGATCGACGGTCAAGCCGGCGAAGCACTTACGGCGTGACGGGATGCTGGCGTCTTCCGGCCGTTCCGGCCCGGAGCGGCGAAGGATGGCGCGGATGCGCGCCAGGAGCTCACGCGGATTGAAAGGCTTGCCGAGATAATCATCGGCGCCCATTTCGAGGCCGAGGATGCGATCGATGTCTTCCGTCTTCGCCGTCAATATGAGGATCGGCACCTTGCTGCGGGCGCGAATGCGGCGACATGCCGACAGGCCGTCCTCTCCGGGCAGCATCAGGTCGAGTATGATCAGATCGGGAAAACCCTTGGACAGAATGCGGTCCATGGCGGCGGCGCTGTCGGCCGCCTGCACGGAAAAACCCTCACGACTCAGGAACTCCTCGAGGAGCGCCCTAATCTCGCGGTCGTCCTCGACCAGAAGAAGCGATGCGGAAATCATGGCCCTTCCATGCGGGGCGAGAGGTCGTTTTGGCAACAAGGAAACGGCCGGCGTTACAAACTGTAACAAATTTCCCTTCTTTTGAAAAATCCCAGCAAAAGGAGCAGTGCAGGTTTCCAGGCAAGCGCGATCCCTTCGGAGCGAATGGCGGCAGCCCTGCCGTCTACCCGACCCCATCGCCCGCTCCGGCCCGCGACAGGGCTCGCGTCCACGAAATGCGAGCCCTGTCTGCCTTTCAGCCTTGCTTACTCCCTGACAATGCGATTTGCGTCCCCGCCATCGGCGTGCGAAAGGTGTTCTTCCCGGGCGCAACGCCCGACTACCGCAATGAAGACAGCAACGGCGATCGCGAGGCAGAACGGGTGAGCCAGCGGCAATCACCGCAAAGATCCGGCAGGGCGGCGAAGCCCGCCCAGCAGCCCGAGGGCAAGCGCGTGACCTTGCCGCGGGCGCTTTCAAAGCTCGGCTACTGCTCCCGCACCCAGGCGGAGGCGCTGATTACCGCCGGCCGCGTGAGCGTGGATGGCCGGAAGATCGCGGATCCCGCCACCTGGGTCGATCTGGAGCATTCGAAATTCGCGATCGACGGAAGAGAGATATCGGCGGAAAAGAAGCTCTATTTCATGCTGAACAAGCCCCGTGGGCTAGTGACCACCCGCGATGACCCCGAAGGCCGGCCGACGGTCTATGATTGCCTGAAGGAGATCGATGCCCGGCACCTCGCTCCGGTCGGGCGGCTGGACAAGGCGAGCGAAGGACTGCTGCTCTTTACCAATGA
Source organism: Rhizobium sp. P28RR-XV (assembly GCF_012641385.1). NCBI lineage: Bacteria > Pseudomonadati > Pseudomonadota > Alphaproteobacteria > Hyphomicrobiales > Rhizobiaceae > Rhizobium > Rhizobium sp. P28RR-XV. The sequence goes on along the minus strand of NZ_JABAIG010000032.1, from coordinate 16,911 downwards.
TACGGTGCTCTCCCAGACCCTCCTCGATCCGGTCAGCCATGTCGGCAAAACCTATCACGTGCAGGTCGGCCGCATCATGGATGAGGAACAGCTCGCGCGCATGGAGCGCGGCATCTTCGATGATGGCGAACTGCTGACCGCCAGTTCCGCCCGCCTGCTGCGCAGCGGCGACCGCAACAGCTGGATCGAAGTGGAGCTCAAGGAGGGCCGCAACCGCCAAATCCGGCGCATGCTGGAGGCTCTCGGCATCGAATGCCTGCGGCTGGTGCGCGTCGCCTTCGGCGATATCGCGCTCGGCGATCTGCCGAAAGGCGGTGTGCGGGCCTTGACCGAGGCCGAAATCCTTGGCCTGCACCGGCGCGCCGGAATGAAAGTCAACCGATAGAAGGCTGAGTGCGATGCAACCCCACGACTTCTGGCAGGAGCTGCATGCGCCCGGCAGCTTCGACCCGATGGAGGAGCGAGCGGATTTCCACGTGGCCGAACTGACGGACGGGCGGCAGCTGCGCCTGCCGATCCGCATGCTCGCCGACGGCGAACACGCGTTGGCATCGCTGATCGTCAATCAGGCAAGCTTCACCGTGCTGGAGGCGCTGGCGCAAGCGCTGGCCGCGCGGATCGCCGCTCATGATGTCGATATCATTGCCGGATTGCCCACGCTCGGCCTGACACTGGCTGGCGCGGTGGCACGTGCGCTCGGCCATGCGCGCTATGTGCCGCTCGGAACATCGCGCAAGTTCTGGTATCGCGAGGAGTTATCGGTCGCGCTGTCTTCGATCACCACGCCAAACCAGGAAAAGCGTCTCTATATAGACCCGCGGATGCTGCCGCTGCTGGAAGGAAAGCGCGTGGCACTTGTCGACGACGTGATCTCCAGCGGCGCCTCGATCGTCTCCGGGCTTTCCCTCCTGACGTCCTGCGGTATCGAGCCCGTCGTGATCGGCGCGGCCATGCTGCAATCCGAGCGCTGGCGGGATCGTGTCGATATGGAGGGCAAGAAATGGAGCGAGCGGATCGTCGGCGTCTTTTCGACGCCGATCCTGGAGCGAAGCGAAAACGGCCGCTGGCGCCAGCCGCACTGACGGGTTTTCCCCACTGCGACCCCGCGACCGGAAGCGGATTGCATAATTATATAAGGGAAAACCGTTCCGATTCCGCCCGCAATGCGCTAAGGGTCCGCTCAAGAAGCATCCGTCGGGCGGATGCACGAGCCTGTTGGTGGACACGTTGCGAATTCTCTCCGAAGCCCATTTTCCGGAATTGCCCAACTACTATCGCGGCAAGGTGCGCGAGAATTACGATCTGCCCGATGGCAGCCGCATCATCATCAGTACCGACCGATTGAGCGCCTTCGACCGCATCCTCACCTGCATTCCCTATAAGGGCCAGGTCCTGACGCAGACGGCGCGCTACTGGTTCGAACAGACCAGCGATATCTGCCCGAACCACGTGATCGACTATCCGGACCCGAATGTCGTCGTCGGCAAACGGCTGAATATCCTGCCCGTCGAAGTCGTCGTCCGCGGCTATCTCGCCGGCACGACCGGCACATCCATTCTGACGCTCTACAAGAAGGGCCAGCGGGAGATGTACGGGATTACCCTACCGGACGGCATGCGCGACAACCAGATCCTGCCGGAGCCGATCATCACCCCGACAAGCAAGGAGTTCGACGGCGGTCACGACGAGCCCTTGACGCCGACTGAGATCGTCGAGCACGGGCTTCTGACGCCAGAGCAATGGCAGACGCTGTCGGATTACGCTCTTGCCCTGTTCGCGCGCGGGCAGGAGATGGCCCGCAAGCGCGGACTGATCCTTGTCGATACCAAATATGAATTCGGGACCGACGAAAACGGGACCATCATCCTTGCCGACGAAATCCATACGCCCGACAGCAGCCGCTACTGGCTGGCGGATAGCTATCAGGACAGATTCGAAAAGGGCGCGCGCCCGGAAAGCTTCGACAAGGACTTCGTGCGCGCCTGGGTCACCGAGCGCTGCGACCCCTACAAGGATGAGATTCCGGAGATTCCGAGCGAGCTCGTCGAGCAGACGTCCAAGGTCTATATCCGCGCCTACGAAGCGATTACAGGCGCTGCTTTCGTGCCCGACGATCACGGCACGACACCGCGTGACCGGGTTCGCGCAAGCCTCGCTCGCTATTTCCCTAAGTGACCGTCTGAACGGTCGTTTAGCTGAATCGGCACGCCGAAACTTCGCGGAAGTTGTGGCGGCGGCGGAGTTTTGCGCCATTCACATCCCTTGATTGCGGATGCGAGGGTATGTTTTTTGCAACACTTCAGATTTTTTTTACCGATAAGCTGCTATTTCGCCCGATCCTACATATGTTCGCTGCCGAGAATTCGTAAAAGCCACTGTGCTATTGCTAAACTCGTTGCTAGATTGACGCCGACCGCTTCGGGTCATTGTTTGTATTGCGTAAGACTGGAGCGCCGGAACATGGAGTCATGTCGACTCCGTCAAAAGACACTGAATCAGTAAATTGAATTGTGGGACAATGTGATGGTTTCCATTCGTACTGCCGCCCCCGCCCTGCTGCTTGTTTTGGCAGGCTGCGTCAGCGGCCCAGACCATAAGCCACCGGAAATGCCTCTCCCGGCCAAATTCTCGGAGGGCGGTACGAAGGTCAACGGCGATATCGCCGGTTCGCAATGGTGGACCGCTTTCGGCGACTCCAAGCTGAATGCCTTCGCGGCACAGGGACTTGGCCAGAACCTCAACATCCAGCAGTCGCTGGAGCGCATCAACCAGGCTGAAGCCGCGGTCGTTACCGCGGGTGCTGGTGGCCTGCCGAGCCTGACGGTTACCGGTGACCATACGACCAGCGGCCAGAAGGGCTCGCTGCGCACGCAGACCGAAACGCGAAACAGCACCAGCGGCGGCGCCTCGGTTTCGTGGCTGCTCGACCTCTGGGGCCAATATCGCCGCGCGACGGAAAGCGCCAACGCCTCGCTGGATGCTGCCTACTCCAACGTCGATACCGCACGCCTGACCTATCTGCAGGATCTGGCTACCAGCTATGTCAACGCCCGCTATTATCAGGCGCTGGTGGCGATCGCCCGGGAAAACCTGAAGTCCCGGCGCGACACGCTTTCGCTGACCAAGTTCCAGCTCGAAGCCGGCGCTGCCTCGCGCCTCGATGTCGTCCAGGCCGAAGGCCTCGTCAACTCGACGCTTTCGACGATTCCTGGCTTCGAGATCAACTATCGTCAGGCGGTGCATCACATCGCAACGCTGCTGAACGTGCCTTCATCAGCGATCATCGCGCAGATGCAGGGCGGCGGCAGCCAGCCGGTATTCCGCGGCAGCGTCCGCACCGGCGTTCCCGCCGATCTCGTCCGCAACCGCCCGGACATCCGCGCAGCAGAGCGCAACCTCGCCGCCGCTACCGCCCAGATTGGCGTTGCGGAAGCCAAGCTGTTCCCGTCGATCACGCTCAGCGGTGCGATCTCGCCGTCTTATATTCATAGCTCGTCCACGAGCGGCAGTCTCACCAGCTGGTCGTTCGGCCCGGCGCTGAACCTGCCGATCTTCGACGGCGGTACGCTGCGCGCCGGCGTCAAGAGCGCCGAATCCTCAAGCCGCGAGCAGTATATCGTCTGGCAGCAGACGGTAAGGAGCGCGATTCAGGACGTTGAAGATGCTCTGTCGGCCGTCACTCGCGATGCTCAGACGGTTGCGGCCCTGCATGCTCAGGTCAAGTCCTACCAGGAAGCCCTGCAACTCTCGACCGCGAGCTATAAGGATGGCGCATCCTCGCTGCTCGACGTTCTGGACGCCCAGCGCAACGTGACCAGCGCTCAGCAGAGCCTGGCACAGGCCGTTCAGCAGAGCGCCCTTGACTATATTAAGCTGAATGTCGCGATCGGCGCCGGCTATATGCCCGCAGGCAAGGCAACCGTGGCCGCGGCTCCGGCCAAGGTCATCAAGGTCGCTGCCAAGAAGACAAACTGACAAGGTCGCCCGGTCCGCCGGGCGCTTGCGTGAATAAAAAAGCTTAAACCGAAAAACCGCCGCATTCCCTGCGGCGGTTTTTCTTTTGGCGCCAGTGAGATGCCGAAGCAGCAATGCTGAAACTGAAAATGGCGCGCCCCGCTTCCGCAGGAGCACGCCATCGCTAAAAATCAAAAAGGCCGGAATGACCCGGCCTTTCGCCATCCGCTATCGCATCAGTGCCAGTACATCCGTGGTCAAAGGCAATGCGGAACTGCAGCCAGATTGATCGTGAAAGGTTAACCGAAGGTCAACTTGGCTTTCACGACCACGATGAACGGAAACGGCTCGCTTTGAAGCGCGCCAGCCGCCATCGGCTGCATGACTGAACCATATATCGGCGGGCAAGGTGACAATTTCAAGGCCGCCATTTCAATTCCTTCGATCGATCTCTCCAATGACTGCAGTGAGTGACGCCGCGATCTTGAGCCGCAACCAGGCCATATCAACGAATCCGGCAGATTTTCCGGCCGCCGGAAGCCATCGTTCAAGCTGCATTCATGCGAATACTTCTAAAATACATGCAAAGATTGAAGGTGCGCCACGGAACCCTATCAGGTCCCGTGTATGCGATGGCCTTTATCTTGCCGGAATTGGAAAGTCTTACCGAATGGCGCCGGGGTAGGCGCACGGCATGCGGAAAGATATCCGTTGGCGGTTTCGCGACGACGGTGCGCAAAGGGAGAGTATTTATGAGGTTCAAGATTCTTGCCGCAAGCTTGCTGGCCGCATTCGTTGCGCTGCCGGCCATTGCGGAAGCAGCGGAAGGCTTTGCCACCGCAAACGTCAACATGCGGTCAGGTCCGAGCACCGCCTATCCGGCGGTGACGATGATCCCGGTCGGAGCGCCGCTGCAGATCAACGGCTGCCTCAACGAGACGCCCTGGTGCGATGTCTCGTTTTATGGCGGTCGCGGATGGGTCGCCGGCCGCTACATCCAGGCCACCTATCAATCACGCCGTATCTATGTCGGCCCGCAATATTATCGGCCGCTCGGCATTCCGACGGTGGTTTTCAACTTCGATGACTACTGGGGTCGCTATTATCGCGGCCGTGACTTCTATCGTGAGCGCGACCGCTGGCGGCGTGGCCCTGGCTGGGTCGATCGCCGGCCCGACCGCGGCTGGGATCGCGGATCGGACTGGGATAACGGGCCGGACCGCAATTGGGATCGCCGCCCCGACCGCAATCGCGACTGGAATAACGACTCGGACGGCAATTGGGACCGTCGCCCCGATCGCGACTGGGATCGGCAGCGCGATGACAATCGTAACTGGGGCCGGCAGCGGCCAGACAACAACCAGGACTGGGATAATCGGCCGGACCGGCAGCGCGACAACAACCGCCCGGACAACCGCCCTCGCCCGGAACCCCAACGGCAGCCGCCTCAGGCTCAGCCGCAGCCTCAACCTCAGCCGCAGCCGCAGCCGCAGCCGCAGCCGCAGAACAATCCACGACAGGAGACGCGTTCGCCCGGTCCCTATAGCCCGGATCATAAGGATTGCCCGGCCTCGGAACCGAATTGCCGCATGTCCGTAAGGGGTTCCAACCGCTAGAGCCAGATGATTTTAGGTCGAACCGACCTATAATCTGAATCCGCTCTAGAAACAAAGAAGCAGAGCGTGATGTCGTCCGAAAACCGCCTACACTTTTCGGCATCACGCTCTAACGGCGCCCTGAGAATTCCGCAAAATTAAAGCCTGCGATCCTGGAGATCGCTGGCTTTTTTGATGCGCTGTCCGTCGAAGAGCGGCAATTACCGACGCAACGACCCGCATCCGAACGGATGCTCGGACAAACGGCATTCAAACGGAAATATCTTGAACGGAATCTTTTGGCGCGCCTCTATCGGCTCGCAGGGCTCGAATGAGCAAATGGCTTGAAAATGCCGACCGGTTTCAGTGCATCTTCAGGTGCGCTTCACGCGTCGCCGAGATGAACATTTCCCGCGCCTCTTCGGCAGACTTGCGACCGTCGATGGCTGCCCGGCAAAGGCTTCTTGCTGCAACATACAAGGGACCGCGCCGATCGGGCCACAGGTTGGCCATGCAATTCAATGCATCGGAAGGACCGGTCACTACCTGGAAACTATCGTGAGCAAAACCGACTTCGATGGGATCGCTCCATTTGACGTGCCGCATGAATACTCCTCCTCACGCGCTACCAATTGCTTGGAACCGTCTTCCACGACGGCCACATGACAGTACTATAACCCCGATCAGAACTTTCGAAAATATGAAAGATTTCGCGCTTTCCGCGACATATCGGGCTAATCTGATCGGGAAAATATGGCTCCGATGACATGCCTGGACGACCTGAATGTGATGAATTTCCTCTCAAGCCTTCCCGGGTAGTCATAGATGCATCGCATACGATTTACTTCTCACGGGCGATGCGTCTTGCCTCGTCCGGGGAAAATCCCGCCCGGCGGGCAAGCCGTTCCAAGCCGAATATCCGGTCGATCTGATCGACCAGCCATAGTTCGAAATGTTTCCACATTGACGCAGCCTCCTCCACTGCCGACCTGCGGTCGTAGCGGCCCACGATGTCTATCGCGCCATTTCCATCGCGCCTGGCCTACCAATTCCTTTCAGCGAAATTGCGGCGGCCTCTGCGCGTTGGAGAGCAGCTCCTGCTTTGTCGCAAAGTCACCAAACAGCTTCTTCAGCCGGGCTTCCTCCTCCTGGCAAAGCCGGTGGCGGCGGGCGAAATCCTGGACACTCCAGACTTCCCGTAATCTGCTCCTGTCGACTTCCTCTATCTTGATCACTGAACTCATGTGCTCGCCCTCTTTGGTTCTTGTTGTTCGTTAATGTCCGAAGGGACGAAAAGTTCCCTCTTCGGGCCGCCGGCGTGCGGCGGAGCGCGCCCCGTGGCCTGGGCCGGAATTGTTCTTAATCCCTCCTTAAATCGCCGCATTTACAGTTCAGGCGGGATTTGATGTCTTCACGAGGGTTCGTGAACAAATGGCGGTGGCCACCTCGACAGCCGATATCGGCTCTCAGGGTGATGCGCCGGCTTAAGGGCTCGGCCGAACGGGCGCGAAGATTTCTACCGCCGCTGCGATCAGCCTGATAGAAGACACCTGAAAGAAGACATGGGAATAGGCACCGAGGTACGACCGGCCGGCAATGGCAGATAAGAAGAAATCACGCCAGAGGATAGAACCATCCTTTTCTAGCGGCCGGGAACGCATCGATGACGGATTCAATGCCGGTGACCGTATCGTCGGCAACAGGCACTCAGCCAAGAAATATTACCAGGAACGGGAACCCGACGAGGAAGAAGACGAGGACGACGAGGAAGAACCCGTGGTTCAAAGTCCTCGCCGCGCACGCAGCCGCCGCAAACCGGCGCGGCGCGCCCGTCCGCAACGCGGCTTTTTCGGCTTCATCCGCACGACGATCTATTGGGGCCTGGTGCTCTGCCTCTGGGCCGGCATCGGCCTTGCGGGCCTTGTCGCCTATTACGGCTCGCGCATGCCGAGCGCCAGCACCTGGTCGATCCCCGAGCGGCCGCCGAACGTAAAGATCAACGATCTCGACGGAACCCTGCTCGCCAATCGCGGCACGACCGGCGGCGAAGCCGTGGCGCTCAGCGATATGTCGCCCTACATACCGGAGGCGATCGTCGCCATCGAGGACCGCCGCTTCTATTCCCACTTCGGCTTCGACCCGATCGGCCTTGGCCGCGCGGTCGTGACGAACGTGCTCACGGGACACGCCGTCCAGGGCGGCTCGACGCTGACGCAGCAGCTCGCCAAGAACCTGTTCCTGTCGCCGGACCGCACGCTGGAGCGCAAGGTGCAGGAAGTGCTGCTGGCGCTGTGGCTGGAGCACAAGTACACCAAGGACCAGATCTTGACGATGTACCTGAACCGCGTCTATTTCGGCTCCAACGCCTATGGTGTCGAAGCGGCCTCGCGGCGCTACTTCAACAAGTCGGCCAAGGACGTGAACCTCGGCGAGGCGGCGATGCTCGCCGGCCTGGTCAAGGCACCCTCGCGGCTGTCGCCCGCCCGCGATCCCGCCGCCGCCGAGGCCCGCGCGCAGCTGGTGCTGCAGGCCATGCACGATCAGGGCTTCATCTCCGAGGCCGACATCAAGACGGCGATGTCGCAGCCGCCGACTCGATCCAAGAGCTACTGGACGGGTGCCGAGAACTATGTCGCCGACATGGTCATGGACCAGCTGCCGAAGCTGATCGGCGGCGACATCAAGGAAGACCTGATAGTCGACACCACTCTCGACATGTCGCTCGAGGAGAAGGCCGAGAAGGCGCTGGAAGACGTGCTTGCAAAGGACGGCAAGAAACTGAGCGCATCGCAGGCCTCGCTCGTCTCCGTCGACGCGACGGGCGCCATCCGTGCCCTGGTCGGCGGCCGCGACTATGCGCAGAGCCAGTTCAACCGCGCCGTCACGGCCAAGCGCCAGCCGGGTTCGGCCTTCAAGCCATTCGTCTATACCGCTGCGCTGGAAGCGGGGCTGACGCCCAATTCGATCCGCAACGATATGCCTGTCAAGATCGGCAATTGGGCGCCCGAGAACTACGAACAACGCTATAGCGGCCCTGTAACGCTTGCCACCGCGGTGGCCCAATCGCTGAATACGGTTGCAGCCCAACTCGTCGCCGAGGTCGGGCCGGATCAGGTCATCAAGGTCGCCCGCAGGCTCGGCATCGAATCAGACCTGCAGGCCAATGCCTCGATCGCGCTCGGCACCTCCGAAGTGTCGTTGCTGGAACTGACTTCCGCCTATGCCACCTTCATGAACGGCGGCTTCAAGGTAGCGCCGCATGTCATCACCAAGGTGACGACCGCTTCCGGCAAGGTGCTCTACCAGGCCAATACCGATAATCCGCAGCGGGTGCTGAACCCGGATATCGTTGCCAATATGAACGCCATGATGGCCGGCGTCGTCGCCTACGGTACCGGCAAGGCGGCCCGCCTTCCCGGCTGGCAGGCGGCCGGAAAGTCAGGAACGACACAATCCTTCCGCGACGCGCTGTTTGTCGGCTTCACCAGCCATCTGACCACCGGCGTTTGGTTCGGCAATGATGACGGCAAGTCGATGCGCAGAGTCACCGGCGGCGGGCTGCCGGCCAAGGCATGGAAGGAATTCATGGTCGCTGCCCACAAAGGCATCACGCCGACGCCGATCTTCGGCGGCGGTCAGATCATCGACAACGGCCCGCCGATGGCGCAGGCGCCGAATGGCGACCAGCCGACGACGATCGGCAATATCATCTCGGGCGTCACCGACGGCGAACAGATCGTGCAGCAACCGACACTGCAGCATAGGCCGATCCAGCCGCAGATCGTCAACCAGACTGCGGTCAATGGGGACCCGCAGGACCTGCCGCCGGCGAACCTCGCCGATGACACCAATCCCTACAGTTCCTACCCTTATGACAGCGGCGATATCCCGCCGGCGGATATCGGCGACAGCGGTGCTCCGGTCGCAACGACGCGGCCGCATCGCTCCTCGCTGCTCGACGTGATCCTCGGCCGATAAAATTGCAATTTTGCACCGACAGCGCCGCGCGTCATATATGGTGTGCTAGAGCGGGATGCCGAAAAGTTTGAGCGGTTTTCGGACGACATTCCGCTCTAACCTTTTGATTCAGAAACGGATTCGGATTTCAGGTCGATTCGACCTGAAATCATCCGGCTCTAAGTCGCTTTAGCACTTTAGATCTGCTTCTTAATTTTATGCTTAAATCGATCCCGATTTAAGGAATTATGCAGTAGACGCTTGCATGGCCGCGGCAAGGCTGCTCTGATACGCGGTCGCGTCAAATCCACGTGTCCTCGGCGCACATGGGGCTAGGTGGAATTTACGCGACAAACCATTTGTTTTGCTGGATTTCGGGCCATTTCCTGCCTTGCAGTCAGTAAAACCGCTACTTATATACGCGGCATCACCGCAGTCATGGCTGCGCAATCCTCAAGACCATCCCGTAAGGGGCTGTCAATGGAATGCCTGGCAGGGGTTCCGACAGCTTGCTTCAAGGAGAGAATGATATGGCAAAAGTAATTGGTATCGACCTTGGAACGACAAATTCCTGCGTCGCCGTCATGGACGGTAAGGACGCGAAAGTGATCGAAAATGCCGAAGGCGCCCGCACCACCCCCTCTATGGTTGCCTTCACCGACGACGGCGAACGTCTCGTCGGCCAGCCGGCCAAGCGTCAGGCTGTCACCAACCCCACCAATACCCTCTTCGCTGTCAAGCGCCTGATCGGCCGCCGCTACGAAGATCCGACCGTCGAGAAGGACAAGCATCTTGTTCCTTTCAACATCGTCAAGGGTGACAATGGCGACGCCTGGGTAGAAGCCCAGGGCAAGGGCTATTCGCCCGCACAGATTTCCGCAATGATCCTTCAGAAGATGAAGGAAACCGCGGAATCCTACCTCGGCGAAAAGGTCGATAAGGCCGTCATCACCGTTCCCGCATACTTCAACGACGCTCAGCGCCAGGCAACCAAAGATGCCGGCAAGATCGCCGGTCTCGAAGTTCTGCGCATCATCAACGAGCCGACGGCTGCAGCTCTTGCCTACGGCCTCGACAAGAAGGACGGCAAGACCATCGCCGTTTACGACCTTGGCGGCGGCACCTTCGATATCTCCATCCTGGAAATCGGCGATGGCGTCTTCGAAGTAAAGTCGACCAACGGCGACACCTTCCTCGGCGGTGAAGACTTCGACATGCGTCTCGTCGAATATCTCGTTGCCGAATTCAAGAAGGACAACGGCATCGATCTCAAGGGCGACAAGCTGGCCCTGCAGCGTCTCAAGGAAGCTGCCGAAAAGGCCAAGATCGAGCTTTCGTCCGCGCAGCAGACCGAAATCAACCTGCCCTTCATCACGGCTGATGCCACCGGCCCGAAGCACCTGACGCTGAAGCTGACCCGTGCCAAGCTGGAAAGCCTGGTCGACGATCTCGTTCAGCGCACCATCGCTCCCTGCAAGGCAGCGCTCAAGGATGCCGGCGTCACCGCCGCTGAAATCGACGAAGTCGTTCTCGTCGGCGGCATGAGCCGCATGCCGAAGGTACAGGAAGTCGTCAAGCAGCTGTTCGGCAAGGAGCCGCACAAGGGCGTCAACCCGGATGAAGTCGTCGCCCTCGGCGCCGCGATCCAGGCCGGCGTTCTGCAGGGCGACGTCAAGGACGTTCTGCTTCTCGACGTGACCCCGCTGTCTCTTGGCATCGAAACCCTGGGCGGCGTCTTCACCCGTCTGATCGAACGCAACACGACGATCCCGACGAAGAAGTCGCAAACCTTCTCGACCGCCGACGACAACCAGTCGGCCGTGACGATCCGCGTTTCACAGGGCGAGCGCGAAATGGCTGCAGACAACAAGCTGCTCGGCCAGTTCGATCTTGTCGGCCTGCCGCCGGCACCGCGTGGCGTTCCGCAGATCGAAGTCACCTTCGACATCGACGCCAACGGCATCGTCCAGGTTTCGGCCAAGGACAAGGGCACGGGCAAGGAACAGCAGATCCGCATTCAGGCTTCCGGCGGTCTTTCCGATGCCGACATCGAGAAGATGGTCAAGGATGCAGAAGCCCACGCTGCTGAAGACAAGAAGCGCCGCGAAGGTGTCGAAGCTAAGAACCAGGCCGAAAGCCTGATCCACTCGAGCGAGAAGTCGCTGAAGGATTATGGCGACAAGGTCACGGAAGCCGATCGCACCGCGATCTCCGACGCGATCGCAGCGCTCAAGACGGCGACGGAAGCTTCCGAACCGGATGCCGAAGACATCAAGGCCAAGACCCAGACGCTTATGGAAGTTTCCATGAAGCTCGGCCAGGCGATCTATGAGTCGCAGCAGGCGGAAGCCGGTTCCGGTGGTGCCTCGGCAGAAGGCGGCAAGGACGATGTTGTCGATGCCGACTACGAGGAAATCAAGGACGAAGGCGACCATAAGCGGTCTGCATAAGCGCGAACCGAAAGGTTCAGGAAACTTTGATCCGGCTGCCTCTTGGCAGCCGGAAATCCATTTCCGGGGTCTAATGCTGAATGGCAAAAGCGGATTTTTACGAGACGTTGGGCGTCTCCAAGACGGCGGACGAGAAAGAGCTGAAGAGCGCCTTTCGCAAGCTGGCAATGCAATATCATCCGGACAAAAATCCGGACGACAGCAACGCCGAGAGGAAGTTCAAGGAAATCAACGAAGCCTACGAAACGCTCAAGGATCCGCAGAAACGCGCGGCCTATGACCGCTATGGCCATGCGGCTTTCGAGCATGGCGGCATGGGCGGAGGCGGCGGTTTTGGTGGCGGCTTCGGCGGTGGCGGCTTCTCCGATATTTTCGAGGATATTTTTGGCGAGATGATGGGTGGCGGACGCGCGCGCTCACGCTCTTCCGGCGGACGCGAGCGCGGCGCCGATCTCCGCTACAATATGGAAATCTCGCTCGAGGAAGCTTTCAGCGGCAAGACGGCGCAGATCCGGGTACCCACTTCGATCACTTGCGACGTCTGTTCCGGCTCGGGCGCCAAGCCCGGCACACAGCCGAAGACCTGCGGCACCTGCCAGGGTTCCGGCCGCGTCCGTGCTGCCCAGGGCTTCTTCTCGGTCGAGCGCACCTGTCCAACCTGCCATGGCCGCGGCCAGATCATTCCCGATCCCTGCACTAAGTGTCATGGGCAAGGCCGCGTGACCGAGGAGCGTTCGCTCTCCGTCAATATTCCCTCCGGAATCGAAGATGGCACGCGCATTCGCCTGCAGGGCGAAGGCGAAGCCGGTACACGTGGCGGGCCTGCGGGCGATCTCTATATCTTCCTCTCCGTCAAGCCGCATGAATTCTTCCAGCGGGATGGCGCCGATCTCTATTGTGCGGTGCCGATCTCGATGACGACGGCGGCGCTCGGCGGTACCTTCGATGTCGCGACGCTCGACGGCACCAAGTCGCGTGTCACCGTTCCCGAGGGAACGCAGGTCGGCAAGCAGTTTCGCTTGAAGGCCAAGGGCATGCCGGTGCTGCGCTCCAGCCAAATCGGTGATCTCTATATCCAGATCCAAATCGAGACACCGCAGAAGCTGACCAAGCGCCAGCGCGAACTGCTGCAGGAATTCGAGCAGATCTCTTCGAAGGACAATAATCCCGAATCAACAGGCTTCTTCGCCCGGATGAAAGATTTCTTCGATACGTTCAGCGACTGAGCGGCGAATCAAAGTGTTTCACATGAATCCGGCCGACGATTCGGCCGGATTTTTTTGTTTCGGGGGACGAATCACTCACCCCCGCGCGAATCAGCCCAGGTGAGCGGATCGAGCCGGAGATAGAAGGCGAGACGCTCGCGATCCGGTTTGGCGATCTCCAGGGTTTCAAACAGGATCGACAGGGCCTTTTGCCCCTGTTCGGGCTTCGCCCAGCTTTCCTCGGCATTGGCAATCATCAGCGCAAGATCGACACAGCGATCCGCCTTCCCAGCCCGGCCGAGATCAATCAAGCCGATGCATTGCAGGCTATGCGGATCGACCATGAAGTTGGGCATGCAGGCGTCACCATGGCAGAGGACTTTGTCGGCAGTCTCCTGCGCAATCCGCACGGGCAGATCGCGCTCGACGCGATCAAGCAGTTCACCAGCCGGCTTGCCCCAATCCTCCGGCCGCAGAAAATCCCGGTTCACGGCATGGCGTGAGACCACATCCGCCGCCTTTGCGAACATCAGAGACAGGCTGCGATCAAAGGTGCATTGATCCGTGGGCAGTTCATGAAGAGATTTCAGTTGCCGCGCCATCGAGGGCCAGGCTTTCAGCAGCGTATCTCCGTCCAGATCGACTGCGGGCACGCCAGGAATTGCTGATATGACCAGGCACGCGCCTTCCTCAACCTCGCGCCAGTCAATCACTTCAGGCACGGCAATACCTTTGCCCTGCAGCCAAAGCAGCCGGTCGCGCTCGCCGGCAAGATCCGCCGATCGGGCTGGGGCTGCCATTTTCGCATAGGCACGGCCGTCTTCGCGCCGATAGACGAGATCTCCCGATTCGCCTGTCTTCACTTGCGTCCAGTCGCGGCTCGCTTTGGCAAGCAGTGCTTCTACAATTCCAATTATAGGTAGCGCCATGCTCCAGCGCGAACTTCCTCGGCATTTTTTGCGAACGAATCATCCGCCCTCGTGGTTCGAGACGGCGCTTTGGGCCTCCTCACCATGAGAGCCTACCTCCAGCAGCTCAATTCCTTGGGTTCGGCGCAAGATTCACTCCATACTCATCCTGAGCCCGTCGAAGGACGAGGGTGGCCCTTGACGGCGCTTCATTCGATCGACCTCGCGAACAACCGGCAAAAACCTTGCACTTGAGCGGGGTTCGGCATACGCCTCGCCCATCGACCAAGAATCCGAAAGACCGATGCCGAACAAGGTTTTCATCTCGCGCCTGAAGCTCTCCGATTTCCGCAACTATGCGGCGGCGGCGCTGACGTTTGACGAGCGGCATGTGGTGCTGACCGGCGACAACGGCGCGGGCAAGACGAACCTCATGGAGGCAGTGTCGCTGCTGTCGCCCGGCCGCGGCCTGCGCCGCGCCGCCTATGCCGATGTCACGCGGGTCAACGCGCCGGGCGGATTTTCGATTTTCGCCGAGCTCGAAGGCATCGAGGGGAGCGTCGAAATCGGCACCGGCATCGATACGGCCGACGAATCAGCCGCCCGCCGGCTCAGAATCAACGGCACGCCGGCCAAAACGGTCGATGAATTGACCGATCATTTGCGCGTTCTTTGGCTGACGCCGGCCATGGACGGGCTGTTTACCGGCGGCTCCTCAGAGCGCCGTCGTTTCCTTGACCGGCTCGTGCTGTCGCTCGATCCGGCGCATGGACGCCGGGCCAGCGATTTCGAGCGCGCCATGCGCAGCCGTAACAAACTCTTGTCGGAGAGCCGGTTCGATCCATCCTGGCTCGCCGGCATCGAAGAACAGATGGCGAGCCTTGGCATCGCCATGGCGATTGCGCGGCAGGAAATGCTCGGCCTTCTCTCGCGGCTGATTGCCGAAACGCGCGAGGGGACGCCTTTCCCCTCGGCGGCGCTGGAACTATCCGGCTTCCTTGATGGAGAGTTCGGCCGGCCGGCCATCGATCTGGAGGATACCTATTCCGATATGCTGCGCGAAGGGCGCTACCGCGACGCCGCTGCCGGCCGCACGCTTGACGGACCACACCGGGCCGATCTTCTGGTGCGGCATCGTGAAAAGGACATGGAGGCGGAGCGCTGCTCGACGGGCGAGCAGAAGGCCCTGCTCGTCGGCCTCATCCTTGCTCATGCGCGCCTCGTCGGCAACCTGACGGGCTATGCACCGATCCTGCTGCTCGACGAGATCGCCGCGCATCTCGATGAGGGCCGGCGCGCCGCACTCTTCGATCTCATCGACGGGCTCGGCGGCCAGGCCTTTATGACCGGCACGGACAAATCCATGTTCTCGGCTCTTGGCGAGCGCGCGCAATTCTTTACCGTCGCGCATGGCGGCATTACGGAATCCTAGAACCTCCTCGTCCCCGATTGTGGTAGACTCGCACCCATGGATCCTTTGACCTCAGACGAAATCGCCCGCTATCACCGCCATATCCTCTTACCCGAGGTTGGCGGTGCCGGTCAGCAAAAGTTGAAGGCCGCCCGCGTGTTGGTCATCGGCGCCGGCGGCCTTGGTGCGCCGGTGCTGCAATATCTGGCGGCCGCCGGTGTCGGCACGCTCGGCATTGCCGATGACGATCGCGTTTCGCTGTCCAACCTGCAGCGGCAGGTGATTCACGATACGGGCACGATCGGGGAGATGAAGACGCAGAGCGCGGCCGACGCCATCGCGCGGCTGAACCCGCATGTGCGAGTCATCCGCTTCGAGGAGCGGTTCAGTGCCGATACCGCCACGCAGCACCTTACCGGTTTCGACCTTGTCATTGACGGTTCCGACAATTTCGACACCCGCTATACCGCCGCTGATGCGACCGAAGCAGCGCGTTTGCCGCTGGTGACCGGCGCTGTCGGCCGATTTGACGGGTCGGTAACAACGCTGAAGCCTTACGAAAGCGACGGGGACGGCAACCTCCACCCGCGATATCGCGATCTGTTTCCGGCGCCGCCGCCGGAAGGTCTTATTCCCAGCTGCGCGGAAGCCGGCGTTATCGGCGCCCTGACGGGCGTCATCGGCACGCTGATGGCAATGGAAGCGATCAAGCTCATAACAGGCATCGGCGAGCCGCTGGTCGGCCGTCTGCTGCTCTATGACGGGCTTGCGGCGCGCTTCGAGACCGTGCGCTATCGCCGCAAACGTGCCCGAGTCGCCGCCGAATGAGCGAGATTACAATTCAAAGGCTCAACGGCAGGTTTGACCGCTGGGATGCATTGCTTGATCTTATATTGGCGGCTTTTGCCTATATGAACGGACGAATCGATCCGCCCTCCTCTGCGCTTGCGCTGACGCCGGAAGCGCTGAGGGAGAAAGCTATGAACGAGATCGCTTATGTCGCATTCGATGGCGATCAGTTAGCCGGCTGTATTTTTTGCCGGCCTGAGACAGAATGCCTTTATGTCGGTAAGCTTGCCGTCCTTCCCGCAGCTCAGGGCAAGGGTATCGGCAGACGCTTATTGACATATGCTGAAGCCGCGGCGAGGCAGCATGATCTTCACATACTTCGACTGGAAACGCGGATCGAGCTGATCGACAATCACGCTACCTTCGCCGCCTGGGGCTTCCAGAAAGTGGCCGAAAACCGCCATCCCGGCTTCGATCGCACGACGTCGATCGAGATGCGCAAGGCGGTCATCTAGCACGGTACACGACATTAATGGTGAGAACGGAATGATGTGGTTGAATTGAAGATTCTTCGCCAAAAGGATCTTCGCTTATGACACCGCTTCATGCCGCTCTCATCGAGACGTTAGGCCGCCATTTTCT
>NZ_JABAIG010000031.1:0-22353 GCF_012641385.1 Rhizobium sp. P28RR-XV | reverse complement strand
AATCGGCGACCTGCTGCCGTTCAACTTCTCCAAGACTACTGCGGCCGGATAGAGCCGGATCTCGCTACCAATGCGCGCACGTTCATCGGTCTTGCGCCGTCAATGCGCATCGAAAATCGCGCTTACCCTAAAATCGCAATTCACCGCAGAGAAGGTTGGACTCGCCCGAGAGACAATCAAAGAAACGCAGCCGGATATTCGCAACGTTTTGAACCAAGCACATTTGCGGCGCATTTTCCAACTCGAGGCCGCGAACAGCGTCGTGGAGCAAATCATGGCGGAAGCCATGACCAATGCCGGTGCGTTGATTGGAGTCGCGAAGCTAAAGGATAAGGACGAAGGAACATTTCTTCACTCCCTGGCCGTAAGCGCATTGATGATCATCTTCGCTCGGAGCCTGGGCCTGAAAGAAGAAAGTGTTCGCCTTCTTGGCTTAGGAGGATTGATCCATGATATCGGAAAGATGACGCTCCCGACCGAAGTGTTGCAAAAAATCGGGTGCGCTTACGAGTGAAGAGCTTGCGATCATGCGGACGCATCCAGTGCAAGGCTACCGCATGATAGCGTCGATTCCAGGTATACCGAAAGCAATTTTGGATATTTGTCTCCATCACCACGAGAAGTTTGATGGTACTGGCTATCCACATAACCTTGGCGGAAATGATATTCCGTACGTGGCGCGGATCGCGGCAATTTGTGACGTATACGATGCCCTTTCAACGATACGGGCGTATAAGCGTGCTTGGTCTCAAGCAGAAGTAATTGATGCAATGCTCAGCTCAAGAGGTCATTTTGATCCGGAACTCCTAAAGCCATTCGTATCAAGAATGATCATCGGCGATGTTATCCGATAACGTGTCTGTCGCTTTACTCCGATCCGCATAAAACCGCCGCTCGATAAATGTGAACGGCAAGTCTGCTGCTATTTTATCTCGGAATGGCAGGCCCGGCACTATCGTTGGACCGACGGGTCTTGCGGTAGTCAAATATCTGATTTCATGCTTCCGCTCGCCCGTTGTCTCAGGTGCCAGGAGAAAGCTTCTTCAAGAAGGTGCGGTGTATGGCCTTCACGGGCGGTCGCACGCCGGAAATAGTCCAGCAATGCTTCGCGGTAGTCCGGATGAACGCATTGGGCGATGATCATCTCGGCTCGCTCGCGCGGCGCAAGCTCACGAAGGTCAGCAAGCCCGTTCTCCGTCACGATGACGTCGACATCATGCTCGGTGTGATCGACATGTGTCACCATTGGAACTACGGAAGAAATGGAGCCACCCTTTGCCATCGACTTCGTAACAAAGATCGACAGGTAGGCGTTGCGCGCGAAATCCCCTGAACCGCCAATTCCGTTCATCATATGGGTGCCGTTGATATGAGTGGAGTTGATATTGCCGTAAATGTCGACCTCCAGCGCTGTATTAATTCCAATCACGCCGAGCCTGCGAATGACTTCCGGATGATTGCTGATCTCCTGCGGTCGCAAAATCAACCGGTCCTTGTATTTGTGAAACTGGCCGAATACCCGTTCGCTGCAGCCTTCCGATAAAGTTATCGACGAGCCCGAAGCAAATACAAGCTTGCCGGCATCGAACAAATCAAAGGTACTATCCTGCAGAACCTCGCTATACATGCGCAGATGATGAAACGGTCCATCAGCAAAGCCCCTCAGCACCGAATTGGCGATCGTGCCGATGCCGGCCTGCAACGGCTGCAGGGTCAGGTCGAGGCGACCGTTTTGGACTTCACCCTCAAGGAAGTGCATGAGATGCCGGGCGATTGCTTGGGTTTCCGCATCCGGAGGCTCGACCGTAGAGAAACTGTCTTTTTCATCAGTGACAACGATTGCAGCTATCTTGCGCGGATCGATCGGCACGTAAGGAAAGCCCACACGGCTATCACAGGCGACAATCGGGATGGGCACACGCGCTGGTCGTTTGGTGGGAATGTAGACGTCGTGCAATCCCTCAAGGATCAATGGCTGGCTGCAATTGATCTCGATGATGATCTTTTTTGCCAGGATTGCAAAGCTGGCGGAATTGCCGATCGATGTGGAGGGCACGATGCAGCCATCCTCGGTAATCGCCGTCGCTTCCACGACTGCGTAGTCGATTGGGCCTAACTGGTTGGAGCGTAGATGCTCGACGGTTTCGGAAAGGTGCTGGTCGATGAACATGACTTCACCGCGGTTGATCGCGGCTCGCAACGTTCTATCCACCTGAAACGGCATCCGACGCTCCAGAATTCCTGCCTCCGTGAGCATCCGGTCGATGTCATGGCCAAGCGACGCGCCGGTAATTAAAGTGATCTTGAATGGGTCTGTTTTTGCTTTTTTGGCCATGGCGATTGGGACGGCTTTCGCATCGCCTGCTCGGGTAAACCCACTCATGCCAATGATCATGCCGTCCTTGATGAGACTGGCGGCCGCTTGCGGCGTGGTGACTTTGTCGAGGAGATCCTTTCGACGGATACGGTTTTCAATCATGGCGGTCTCGTAAGGTGATCAGAATGAGGTGAAACTGCTTTCGGCCCGCGATGGCTTCAATTCAAGCAGGCCACTGGACAGGCGCTATTGACCATTGGTCCGTCTGGTAAAGGCCCAATAGTTGGCACTCTGCCCCTCTTTAAGGAATGAGTACAGCGGCGCCTTCGAAACGGCCGGCACGCAGGTCAGCGAGCGCTTGATTGGCTTCGCGCAGCGGGTAGGGGTTGGTTTGCGTGACGATGCCGACCTGTGGGGCGAGGGCCAGGAAGTCGGTGGCATCCTGACGAGTTAGATTAGCGACCGAAACGACCTGCCGCTCCTCCCACAACAGCGAATAAGGAAAGCTCGGAATATCGCTCATATGAATGCCGGCGCAGGTAACCCGTCCGCCCTTGCGAACGGCTCTAAGGGCGGTAGGTACCAAGTCGCCAACGGGCGCGAAGATGATCGCAGCGTCGAGCTTCTGCGGCGGCGTCTCGTCAGATCCTCCCGCCCAGACCGCCCCCAGGGTCCGAGCAAATCGCTGAGAAGACGTATCCCCCGGCCTGGTGAAGGCATAGACATCACGCCCCTGCCAGCAGGCGACCTGTGCTACGATATGAGCCGCAGCTCCGAAGCCGTAGAAACCCAATCGCTTGGCATCGCCCGTCATTTTGAGCGAACGCCAGCCGATCAAGCCTGCGCACAGGAGGGGTGCCAGGGCGATGTCATCATCGTGCTGCCCGAGCGGAAAAGCAAAGCGTGCGTCGGCGATGGTCGATGTCGCATATCCGCCATCACGCGTGTAACCAGTAAAACCCGGAGCGTCGCAGAGGTTCTCGTGATTGTCACGGCAATAAGGGCAGACGCCGCAGGTGTGGCCAAGCCAGGGCACGCCGACACGCTCACCGATCGCCAGTCCCATGACACCGAACCCCAGGGCATCGATGTGGCCGACGATCTCGTGTCCCGGAATGATCGGAACACGAGGATTGGTCAGTTCGCCGTCCACCACATGGAGGTCCGTCCGACAAACGCCGCAGGCTGAGATCCTGACGCGGATCTCGTCAGGACCTGGCTCGCGATCCGGCAACTCGGTCCAGACAAGCGGCTCGCCGATTTTGTGAAGCACCATCGCGTGCATCGCAGGACTCCTTTCGTTTTATTTTGCGAAGTCGATGACCACGCGGCCTTGGATGTCCCCCTTATGCATGCGAGCAAAGATATCGTTGATGTTTTCGAGCCGGTCGGTCGCGATCGTCGCTTTGACCTTGCCTTCGCCGGCGAAATCCAGCGCTTCTTGAAGGTCTAGCCGCGTGCCGACGATGGAACCGCGGACGGTCACCCCGTTGAGGACGGTATCGAAGATCGACAGGGGGAAATCGCCGGGAGGAAGCCCGTTGAGGGAGACCGTGCCGCCACGACCGACCATACCAAGGGCCTGTTCGAAGGCTTTGGGAGAAACGGCCGTAACCAGTACGCCCTGGGCGCCTCCCACCTCTTTCTTCACAAAAGCGATCGGGTCGTCCTTGCGGGCATTCACGGCCAGCGACGCACCAAGAGATTTCGCAAGTTCGAGTTTTTCATCATCGATATCGACTGCGATGACGTTGAGACCCATCGCTTTGGCATATTGAACAGCCAAATGCCCCAAACCGCCAATGCCGGAGATCACCACCCAGTCTCCTGGCTTTGTGTCGGTGACCTTCAAGCCCTTGTAGACGGTAACACCCGCGCAAAGAATCGGCGCGATGTCGATGAATGATACATTGTCGGGTAAATGGCCCACATAATTCGGATCGGCAAGGACATATTCGGCAAAGCTCCCGTTGACCGAGTAGCCGGTATTCTGCTGTTCCTCGCAGAGTGTTTCCCAACCGCCCAAGCAATGCTTGCAATGCCCGCAGGCGGTGTAAAGCCATGGGACGCCGACACGGTCGCCTTCCTTGACATGTTTCACGCCAGGACCGACAGCAACAACGTTGCCGACGCCTTCATGACCCGGGATGAACGGAGGTTTGGGTTTCACTGGCCAGTCGCCTTCTGCGGCGTGCAGATCGGTGTGGCAGACGCCTGTCGCAGCAATTTTGACGAGGATCTGGCCGGCACCAGGCGTCGGGATGCTAGCCTCCTCAATAATCAAAGGCTTTCCAAATTCGCGGACGACTGCGGCTTTCATGGTCTTGGCCATTATGGCACTCCTTGGCTTGGCGTTCGTTCATAAAGGGATGCTCAACGAAGCGTCCCTTTTTTTGCGTTCAGAAATGCGCGTCGATGTCGACAACATCGATCAGTTTGTGATTGACGAACTCCTTGAGACCGAGCCCGAGAAGCTCGCGACCATAGCCGGAACGACGGATGCCCCCGAACGGCAGGTCTGCCTCGACCTTGGTCGGATGGTTGACGAAGACCATGCCGGTGGAGATGCGCTTCGCGACTTCCACTCCATGAGTCGAATTGGAGGTGAAGACTGAGCCACCAAGGCCGAAGGGGGAATCGTTGGCGATGCGCACGGCATCTTCCTCATCCTTTGCTCGAAACAACATCGAAACCGGACCAAAGAATTCCCAATAGCGTGCGGGGTTGTCTTCTCCGATATCGGTCAGGATCGTCGGTTGAACGAAGGCGCCTCGATTGGGTACCGGCGGCCCGACCTCCTCGGCTCTGGCTCCAAGCTTGACTGCCTCGCGGATTTTGTCTTTCACCTCATCGGCCGCGCCTTTGGAAGACAGCGGCGCCAGAGTTGTCCTGGGATCGAAGGGATCGCCTGCGATAAGGCCGGCTACGCCCGTGCGATATCGATCAAGGAATACATCGTAGACAGGATCAACGATGATCATGCGCTTTGAAGAAACGCAGACCTGACCGCCGTTCCAATGACGTCCGAATACCGCCCATTTGGTGGTCTTTTCGAGATCGGCGTCGGAGAGCACCACGAAGGCATCAGCACCGCCCAGCTCCATTGTGGACTTCTTTAGCGCTTTGCCAGCCTGAGCCGCCACAACAGCGCCTGCACCTTCAGAACCAGTCAGGGCCACACCATGGACGCGGTCGTCATTGATGATCAGCTCGATTTGCGATCGGGTAGCATAGAGGTTCTTGAACGCACCCTTCGGCAAACCGGCCTGTGCCATCAGCTTTTCGAAGGCGGCAGCGCTCTGCGGAACATTGGAGGCATGTTTCAGGAGCAGCGTGTTTCCGGCGGCGAGCTGCGGTGCCAAGATACGCGCGATCTGATAATAGGGAAAGTTCCACGGTTCGATTGCCAGGAGCACCCCGAGCGGTTCGTGAACCAAAATGGCATCGCCCTCGGCCGGATCGAGAACCGGCAGCTTCTCAGGCGTGAGCAAGGCTTCAGCGTGGCGGACATAGTATTCCAGGATTTTCGCAGACAGCTCGACCTCGGCCTTCGCCTCGGAGAACAGCTTGCCCATTTCCAGTGTCAGAAGTTTCGCGTAGGCATCGCTTTCGCGGCGCAGGATGTCTGAGGCATTCTGAAGAATGCGCCCGCGTTCTGCGAACGATGTGCCTCGCCACTTCAGAAATGCCTCATGTGCGCCGGCGATCGCCGCACGAACCTCGGCATCGGTTGCGTCTGGGAAGTTGGCGAGCGTCTCGCCGGTATAGGGGTTGATCGTCTGATAGGCCATTTACCATTCTCCCTTGGAAAAAATAACTTGGATTTGGCCGGCCGCTTCAGGCCGCAGCAGCTAGATCTTTTACGGATTGAACCATTTGCGTGAGCACTACTTGGGCGTCGCCGTAGATCATCGAGCAGTTCTCCTCGAAGAAGAGCTGGTTCTCGACGCCGGAATAGCCTTTGCCTTGTCCTCGCTTGATGACGTAGACCTGACGCGCCTTGTCGGCGTCGAGGATTGGCATGCCGTAGATCGGCGAGGACTTGTCAGTGCGCGCAGCCGGATTCACCACGTCGTTGGCACCAATCACCAGCGCGACATCGGTGTTTGTGAAATCGGCGTTGATCTCATCCATGTCGAAGATGATGTCATAAGGAACGCCAGCTTCCGCCAGCAGCACGTTCATATGACCTGGCATGCGGCCGGCCACCGGATGGATGGCGAATTTGACGTCCACACCGGCCGCCTGCAGGATCTTGACGAATTCGTGGAGTTTCTGTTGCGCTTGAGCGACAGCGAGGCCATAGCCAGGAATAATGATGACGCTCGACGCGTAGCGCATGTTGATCGCCGCGTCGGCGGCATCGGCAGATTTCATCTGCCCGTGAATTTCGGAGCCGCCGGAAGCTGCGCCATCACCGAAGTTGGAAAAAAGCACGTTGGCCAGTGATCGGTTCATCGCCTTCGCCATTAGCAGTGTCAGCAGCGCGCCTGCTGAACCGACGACCATGCCGGCGATCATCAAGGCGGGGTTTTGCAGCGCGAACCCTTCCAAGCCAACGGCAAGGCCGGTGAAAGCATTATAGAGCGAGATGACCACGGGCATGTCAGCGCCGCCGATCGGCAACGTCATCAGCACACCGAAGGCAAGCGCCCCAGCAAAGAACAAGACCGCGAGCCCGGCGCCGGCCAAAGACCCATGCAAAAAGATGATACCGATACCAACAACAAGCGTTGCCAGGAAGAACAGGCCGTTCACGAGACGCTGGCCGGAAAAGCGCCACGGTTTGTCGATCCTGCCATCGAGCTTCGCCCACGCGATAATAGAGCCCGTCAGGGAAATAGAACCAATCAGGGCGCCGATGATCGTGACGGAAAGCAACAAAGCACCTGAACCGGTTCTGTTGGAAAGCTCGACAGCTGCGATAGCGGCTGCCGCTCCGCCACCCATGCCATTATAAAGGGCGACCATTTGCGGCATTGCCGTCATTTCAACCCTTGTTCCTCGCCACCAAGCCCAACCGCCGCCGACAAGCAATGCCAGGATCCCGAGACCGAGATTGGTCGTCAGATGAGACTTGGCGGCTTGGTCAAGATCGAGAACCACAAGGAAGGTCGCTGCGATAGCGACGATCATGCCTGCGCCGGCCGTCATGATGCCCGACAGAGCGGTAACCGGCGATGCCATCCGTTTCAGGCCGAAGATGAAGAGCGCGGCGGCGAGAAGACCGCTCAGGCTGACGAGATGCTGTGCGATCATCCTACTTCTCCTTGCCGCCGCTCGCTTTGAACATCGCGAGCATCCTGTCGGTCACCACATACCCGCCGGACGCATTTGCGGCCCCGAGCGCAACACCAACGAAGCCGATACTCTGGGCGAACGGTGTGGTGGCATTCAGTAGTGTGTGGAGAGCGCCAACGACCACAATGCCGTGGATGAAGTTCGAACCAGACATCAGTGGGGTGTGTAGGATCGAGGGTACCCGGCTGATCACTTCGTAGCCGGTAAAGGCAGCCAGCATGAAAATATAAAGGCCAATGAGCCATGTCATCGATGTGTCGAGTGTCATCACGCGATCTCCGGACTTGAAAGGCATGCGCTCTCGATAATGTGGTGAAGCGCTTTGCTTCGAATCTTTCCGTCGTGGGTTGCCACCGTGCCGGCGATGACTTCATCCTCGAAATCGAGATGGATCGAGCCGTCCTTGATGATCAGATCAAGGAGGTTAAGGACATTTTTTGCGTAGAGTTCGCTGGCATGCTGGGCGAGTGCCGATGGCACATGAATCGGACCAAGGACGGTGACCGTTCCGACATTCACTGTTTCACCGGGCTTGGTTTCTTCGCAATTGCCGCCGCTTTCCGCCCCGAGATCCACAATCACAGCGCCGGGCTTCATCGCTGCGACCTGCGCTGAAGAGATTAGCTTCGGCGCCGGTCGGCCGGGTACGGAGGCGGTCGTAATGACCATATCCGCTTCCGCGATATGCCGGGTGAGCGTCTCTTCGACCTTGGCCCGTTCATCCGTCGTCAGCTCGCGCGCATAGCCGCCTTCGCCGCGTGCGTCGATACCGGTATCGATGAACTTGGCGCCAAGCGATTCGGCCTGCTCGCGTGTCTCGAGACGGACGTCATAGCCTACTGTTATTGAGCCCAATCGATGGGCAGTGGCAAGGGCTGAAAGCCCGGCGACGCCAAGCCCCATCACCAAAACCTTTGCGGCCCGTAGCGAGCCCACCGCAGTTGTCATCATCGGCAGGATGCGTGGCATGTGAACGGCGCCGAGCAGAGGGGCATAATAGCCCACAAGGGCTGCCTGGCTGGAAAGGACATCCATCGATTGCGCTCTGCTGATGCGAGGTATTTGCTCCATCGCAAAAGCCGTCACCCTTCGATCCCTAAGGGCCAACACCGTGTCGGGATTGCTGGTGCCGTACAGCAGGGAGATCAATATCCCGCCGGGCTTCATTGCCTTGATGAGATCTGCGGATGGTGATTGGACGGCGAGCACGATGTCGGCTGCGGACACCATGGTCTTGACGGCGTTCTCGATTGTAGCGCCTCGATAGGCGATATCAGCAAACGTGGCTGCCAAGCCGGCATCTGCCTCCAAATTCAGATCGGCGCCCAGTCGCTCAAGGCGAGGGATAAGGGTCGGTACCATCGCGACCCGTTTTTCGCCTAAAGCCTTCTCTTTCAATACTGCGACATGAATAACCATCGATCGCGCAACTCCGAAGACGATGAACTTGATAAAAATCCGCCTTCTAATAGCGACGCGCATGTCGCTCGCTCATTGATTGGGATCAAATGACAATCAAATATCGCCGCGTCGAACAGATTGTCCTTTCAGCGTCTCCGAGTGTTCGGTCGAACATACGTCGGCACGATCGTACGCGTTGACTTGGTCGTCTTGTGATGGCCAGACGGAGAACGGCTTTCGACGTCGATCTTAAATTAATCAGCGGCTGAAGAGGTGGTTCTCAGCCTAATCCGGCCACTCCGGTCATATTGAAACAGGCCCAACATATCGAAGGAGGGTTACTCTTCGGACCCAAAAATAAGGCTCCTCCGTTCGGCTCCCCTCGGGAGCAAACGTCACGTATGATATTATTTCGGCAAGCCTTCCATCACGAGCCATTCCATCATCGGAGTCGTTTCGAACATGAAAATGCCGCCGATGATCGCGGCAATGCTCACCAAAATGAAGCGCCCGCTGTAGGCTCGATCGCCCAGGATCAAGGCATACGTCATCTTGGCGACCGTGTTGGCGATGACGGCTGTCCCAAGAGCCGTTGCCGCGAATTCGGTGCCGATCGTGTCTAGGATGCCGGCAATTGTAACAGTGATGGCATCAACATCCGCGAGCCCGGAAAGTGTCGAAACGACGAGCAGGCCAGACTTTCCAAACCAGGTCGCAGCCGCCCGGGCCAAAAAACCCACGACAACAAGCAGGAGCGCAGTTTTCAAGATGGCGAACAATTCGAACGGGTTTCGTGTGTGGCTTTCAGTGTGTTTGATCGTGTCGTTTTTTATAAAAACAAATGAAAAGCCGATCATCAAAAAGGAGGCCGCAATGAGTGCGGGACCCAGGCGCTCGGCGATCGAGGGTGCAAGGATGGCGACATAGAGAAGCACCTTGAGATATGAGACGGCATTTGCGGCCATTGCTCCGGCCACCAGTAGAATCGCGGATTGACCGGTGGCGCTTAGGCGAGCATTTGTGACTGCCATCGCAGTTGACGATACCAGTCCGTTGATCGCACCTGCAACGAGTTCACCTTGAACTTGTCCGAATGCCTTGACCGCAACATATCCCAGGAAGGAGATGCCCGCGAGAAGGACCACCAAAAGCCATGTGCCTGAGGGGGAAATGCCGCCGAACGGCCCAACTGGCGCTGTTGGCAATATCGGTAGGACAATGACCGCCATCGCAAGGAAAACGATAGCGGATCGCAACTCGTCCCAACTCAGGTTACGAACGAATCGATGCAATATCTCGCGGCTGGCCAGGATTGCCACGAGCGCCACGCCGCCGGCGGCCGCCAACGGCGCGTTACCGACCACGGCCAGGGCGCCCAACGCAAATGTCGTCATGGCGGTGATCACGCTCGTGACGCTAAAATTGCCCTCCGCGCCCGATTCGCGATATTGGTAAAGGGCAAAGATAACGCTAAAGGTCACGAACATCGCGATGGTGACAAGTCCGTGCCGTGTTACCGGCGCGGAAAGCATCTGCTCGATTAGACCGGAAACCCCGCCGAGCATGCCGGTGATCATGAAGGTGCGTATTCCTGCGGTCCGCTTTCCACCGCCTTCGTCACGCTCCCGCCAGTGGCGTTCCACCCCGACGATTGCCCCGATGGCTAGCGCCAATCCGAGTCGTTCGAAGGGTTCAATGCTCTCCATTCCTGGGCCTCATTACAAGCGGTTGCGCGCGTGATGTGTCCGCCATTCTAACCTTGTTTGCGCCCACTTGCTCCAATTGCTTTGCCCGCGTGGGTGCTAAGGTCTTCACGCCGTCACGCCTCAATTGGTCCGTCAGCGCATTAGTTTCTTTGCTGACGAAAGCGCGGCAATTGCCGCTCGACACCAGGCTTCCGCAAACCACCATATCTCGCGGCTGTGATGGATCCAAAGGGCTTGCTGTGATTGACCGATTCTAATGTCGCAACTCTTCGACTGCCAGCTGTTTCAAATCCGCGACAGCGGGGAGCGTTTCGTGAACCTGCGCTCCGATGGCCGCGATGAATCGACTGGAAGATCCCGCTAGCACCGCTTTTGACCAGGCGAAAACAAGGCCGTCGCGACCTCGTGATTAAAGCCTTCTACTGGCAGATCTCGGAATTCAAGGACTTCTTCGCACGCGCGATTCCAACTGCGTATTCACAGGAGGCAAGGTAACGCCACGGCACTTTCGGTTGAACGACTATCGGCGACTGTCGGATTGTCAGTGCACGCCTGTCCCTGATGCCTGCCCGTGACCATCGTTGCTGACTATCGTCTCCAGGATATCAAGATTCTCGACGCGCCTGAACCAGACTATTCCACCTTGCCGCCAACTCGTTGCGATACACGCCGGAGACGGTTCTCTTTCAGTGCACGCTGAAAATTCGCATCGATTTGCGCGTGCTGCGCGAGGTCCTCAAGGAATTCGGCGATCTCTTGTGCCGTCTCGACCACAATATATCGCAGACCGCCGCCGGCATCGAGGGAATCATAGGTGACGCTGACACCAAATCCGCCAATGACTTCGCGGAACCATGCCGATCGCCATTTCGTAAAACCCGTGGGATCCGCCTGGAATTCCGCAAGCAACGCCTTCTGCCGCTCTATCCGCGCCAGGAATGTGGAAACAGCGTCCCCTTGTCCCGCCTTTGTCTTCTCGGCTTTCTTCGAGCCCCATTTTTCAATGAGGGAAGTCCTTGGTACCACGACCGTCGCATCGTCGCTGTCGCCATCGGCAACAGGCTTCAAATCTGGCAGAGCTGGACAAGGTGCAGGAATGGGCGAAGGAAGCGGCTCATCCTGATCCAAGCTCTGCTTGAGATCGGGAGCAAATGTACCCCAAATGGATTTCGGCTGGTCGGCGGATCCGGCCTTTTTGCGGCGGGAATTCTTGATTTCGACGATGAAAGATTTTGTCGGCCTGGACATGATTCTCGGGAGTAGGGTCTGCGATGGGTCGTTACTGACGAATGATCAGCTGGGAGGGATTCGGTAAAGTCTCTAATATTCCAGATCCGCAAACCATGGTCGTTTGCGATCTGTATAGTCAAACGATTTATATCAGGTCGAGTGGTCAAGCAATATCGAATGCAGAAGGAAATCACCCCGGCGTGGCATCAGCCGTGACGTCCGATTCATATCAGGAGAGTTTCAGATAAGATGAAAATCGGTCAACTTGAGATTTATATTCTCTGAGTCCTTCTTCTGTTATTGGAAATAATTTCTGCGGGTAGATACTTACACCCATTTGCTATGGAGATCGCTGATAACCTAGTGATAAGATCATGTGAAAGGTATTACGACAACCATGCTTGCCGCACGGTTTGTTCGGGTGTCCGAGATCTATCGCTTGAGGCAAGGTTTGTTATTGTCGCCCTGAAAATGCAGCGAAAACACAGTAAGGGCTTGTTCACCATGACTTTAGCTTCCCCGCGGTGGTGAATCGACGTTCATCCGGGGATAACTTCCCAACAGCAGAATGACCTTTTCACATTTGTTCCGGGGAATTTCCTTGACTAAAGGCGACATTGCGGACGGCAAAATGTCAATCTCATCACTGCCCGAAGTCGAGCCAGCTCCTGCCACACCCATGTTGCGCAGAAGGTCGGAGGATGTTCACTACGAGGCCGACCTGGTCGAGCGTCAGGGTTGGCTGCAGAACATGATCAACCAAATCCCTGATTTCATATATGCGAAGGACTTGGAAGGGCGCTTCCTGTTTGGAAACCACGCCGTCGTCGTCAACAACGGGCTATCCCATCTGAAGGATTTGGTTGGGCGGACCGATTTCGAGTTCCTGCCGAGCGATGTCGCACGAATTGCCACGGAGGTTGAACGTCGTGTCGCCGAGACAGGACAACCCCATTTCGGTGGCGAGGAGTTGGCATTTCGTGGTGACGGCGAACGATGGTTGATGATCACGCGTGTCCCGTTGAGAGACGCGTCCGGAACAATTGTGGGCATTGTCGGAGCTTCTCGTGATATCACGGAGCAGAAATCGGCAGAACGCCGGATGCGCTCCCAATCCTATCTGCTTGAAATGATAGCCCGTGGGACGCCTCTTCCGGAAGTTCTTGAAGAGCTTGCCCGTATGATTGCGGAATTCGCACAGGGTGTGCATGCTGCAGTCTTGACGATCACACCAGAGTCAGGGCAGCTGCGTCTGGCTGCGGCACCCACCTTGAATGAAGAATACCGCAGGCGGGTCAATGCCACATTCATTGATATGGCTGTCATGGATCTCGCAGTCACCACGAAAGCACTCAAGCTCGCCTTTGATCAGGCGGATGTCTCTGAATTGGATCATGAGTGCCAATGTTTGGCAATTTCCGACACCGACGGCCGTGTCGAAGGCGTTCTCGCCCTCTATTCGTCTGAAGGTGCCAGGTGCCGGCCGGGCTTTTCCGATTTTGTTTCGATCGCCGTGTATATGGCCGGGATCGCAATCAGCCGTCATCGCGCGGAAGCTCGGATTGGGTTTCTCGCAGATCACGATCCTCTGACGGGCATGGCCAATCGCGCGTTTTTTGGATCAAAAGCTCACCCGTGCAATGCAGACAGCTGATTCTGCGGGATCTGAAATCGCCCTGGCATTCCTCGATCTTGACAACTTCAAACTCGTCAATGACAGCCTCGGTCATTCGGTTGGCGACCAACTGCTGAAGATCGTAGCGGACAGGATCAGCGAGCTGACAACTGACAAGGCGGCCGTTGCGAGAATCGGAGGAGACGAGTTCGTGCTCATCCTTGAGCAAACAGATATCGAGAGCTGCCTAGGTCGATTGTCTGCGATAAGAGAGGCAGTGGCTCGCCCGATTGTACTCAACAATATCGAACTGAGGGTAACCTGCAGCATCGGCGTCGCCAGTTATCCGAGCCACGGTATGACTGCGGGAGAGCTGCTCGCTTCCGCAGATATGGCCATGTATCGTGCAAAGGAGCTGGGTCGCGATGGAATCGCTTTATTCACGTCGGAAATGGCCGCCAGTGTCCGCAGAAAGCTCGCTCGCACTGACGAGCTACGCCAGGCGCTTGTCCGTGACGAGCTAGTATTGCACTACCAGCCGCAGGTGGACGTCCAAACGGGCAGGATTGTTGCGGTCGAAGCGTTGGTCCGTTGGAAGCATCCAAGCGAGGGCCTTGTCTATCCAGGGGATTTCATTACGCTTGCCGAAGAGACGGGTCTCATCATGCCAATTGGTGAATGGGTTCTTCAGACGGCGTGTCGGCAGGCCAGGGTATGGCAGGACAAAGGGCTCGAACCTATTCGGATCAGTGTCAATGTCTCCGCCAGACAGTTCCAGGAAAAGCGTTTGGTGGAGACTGTGGCGACCGCCTTGAGCGAGAGCGAGCTCGATCCAACTTGGCTCGAGCTGGAGATCACGGAGACGCTTATCATGAAGGACCTCGCCGGCTCTGTTGCTAGAATGCACGAATTGGCGAAATTGGGAGTAAAATTTGCGATTGATGATTTTGGAACCGGTTATTCGAGCCTTAGTGCGCTTAAAAGATTTCCATTGTCGCGGCTTAAGATCGATCGCTCCTTCATCACGGATATTCCACGCGACACAGACGATATGGCTATAACCTCGGCGATTATCTCGCTGGCGCAAAAGCGGGGGCTGGAGGTAATCGCTGAAGGTGTTGAGACGGAGGAGCAGGCGCGATTTCTTGTCGATCGTGGTTGCAACGAGATTCAAGGATACTTCTACAGTCGACCCGTCGACGAAGAGCGCTTCAAAAGTATGCTTGCAAACAACGCTGACCCTGGTCCGCTGCTGCGAGCTCAATCTCCGTGATCACCCTGCGGGGCAGGTCGCTGTCAGGCGCTCAGAATGGATCGCTAGCGTTTGCGGACAATGCCTCCTATGGAATTGGTTGGGCGTTACGCGTCCATCGATAGTTTGATTGGGATGTCGCTTTGTGGAGCATTGCATGAGCCGCACCCGCGGTGTTCAATCCAGCAGAAGGCACTCCGGGCCGGCCGATCGATTCCGCACCTATGCGATACGAGCCAGAGCCATCAGCGTTCCTTAGTGATGCGCCAACGCAAATCGCCTGCAATGTTCAAGATAAGCCTTGTCGTGAATGGACAGGAGTTCGGTCACACTCGACCACAGCCAAGACGGCATCTCCGATTCTTTCTTGCGCGAAAGGCCAAGTTCAGAGATCCACGATCGCCATTCTTGATGAACCATCTGCCGACCGTGAGCATGCCCAACAACCCCACCGAGGTAGTGGGCTATGGCCTGGATTTCATCTCCGGTGAGACGATTAATCTCGATTTTCATATCCTGGGGGGTGATTTCACGAATAAAAACAGCCTTGCCCACCACCCTCGATGCGACCATCCGCTCACCAAGGTTGGGGGAAAGCGCCTTTGCTCCCGCAACTACCCTCTCGGCATAGTCCCGCGGCATCTTCGATTCGGGCGCCGACGGAGCGGCAGGGGCAGCAGCCTCCTTGATATCCAGCAACGAAACCGGCCCATGCTTCCCGTTTCGAACCAAGACGGCGCATCGCAGGCGGCCAAGAGAGCTGCAGCCCTTGATCCAATAGGCAGCATCGAGGATCTTCAAATCGTCGGCCGTCACGTCATCAATGCCTAGCAGGGTCTTTTCCATTTCCCGGTCACTGCAAAGCCCTAGCACCGCGGACCGTTCGGCTCGATGCAGCGGCCAAAGACGCTTATTTCGGGGGAGCAAGGGATGTTTCGTTTGGAAGTCTTCCATTGCGAGGTTCTTCCAGCGTCTGTGAGCCGCCCGTTTCAATAGCTTTCTGATGTCCTTTGGTTTACGCAATTGCGGCGTGCCCACCTGGATTTCCACGGAAGCGGCCTCATATCCTGCCATGAGGGCTTCTAGCATTCTTGCAGTCGTGACGCCGGGGAGAACTGAATCGCGTGCAGCCGATGCAAGCGAAAGGCCTAGGCGGATAAGATCGTGTGCGGGATTGCCAATAACTGCCTGATCGAAATCCCTGATCTGAACAGCCACGTCGCCATCGCAATCCGCCAAGGCGCCTAAATTGCCCAGGTGACAGTCGCCGCAGATCCAAACCGGAGGCCCTGCTGGAATGGATGTTGAACGGCTGTCCAGCCATTCATAAAAATGCTTGGTCGTGCCTCGTATGTACGTCTCCGGCGAGCGCGCCATTTTGAGCTCTCGCCGTAAGTTCAGAAAAGAACGACGATCCTTGCTACTCATCAGATCACATTTGCGCCTCCGCTAGACTATGCTCACCAGCCATCTCCATCGATCAAATCACCATGACGTCAGCGCTACCGTCGCGTCCCACTCAGGTACGCGGGCTTAATATATCGAAGCGGCGGCGTGTAGCGATTTCTCGCCCAGCATTTCGACCAGCATGCTCCGCGCACGTGAGACCCGGCTCTTGATCGTTCCGATTTCGCAGCCGCAACGCTCGGCCGCAGCCCCATAGGAAACCCCTTCAACGATCATGAGAAGGGCGTCGCGCTGATATTTCGGAAGACGATCGAGCGCTTTGCCGACCTCTGCAGCGTAGATGCACTTCTGCTGGGAGCAATCCGTGGGAACCTCGAACAAGGCATCGTCGTTCGCCCGAAGCTGCAGCCGCCTTCGGCGTTTGTATTCGGTGATGAAAGTGTTTCGCATGATGGTGAACGCCCAGCTCTTCAGGCTGGTCCCGGGCGTGAATCTCTCGGAATGGCGTAAGAGCTTCCATACCGTCTCCTGTGTGAGATCGTCGATGTCCGACGGACTGGAGACAAATCTTCTGGCAAAGTTTCGCAGTGCTGGGAGTAGCAAAACGACATCAGCGTGCAGCGACGCGCTCGTTGCTTCGGGCATCTTCTTCCTCCTCGTGGGATAGAAGAGCAATGCTTGCAATGCGTTCTTGTTCCACGGATTTCTTATAGGGCGGTATTCGGCGAAAACTCGAGGAAGCTGCTGCAATTTAGCTGCTAGACGGCTTTAAAATGCGCGGCATGAGCGATGCATATCGCGCGGTCATGCTTCAAATATCTGGACGCCGCCTTCTTTGAGCGCAGCAAGGAAAGCACTCCTTGCGACCTCGGCTTCCACACGACCTCCATGGGCGCTGATGAGCGTCCGCTTTGCGTTCTTATAGGCGATCCCGCCTGCCTTTGTCGGCCAGTTGCGCAGCAAATAGTGGGTGGCGGCTTCCGTGTTGGCGATTGTCAGCCGCTCGCCAAACTTGTTAGTCTCGACCGTGATTGGCTTATCCCACAATTGTCCTATCATGTGTCATCCTCCGCTAAATGAACTGCACGCCGGCCCGAATGTTCCGGAACGAAATTGGCTGGCCGTGCAATCGTTAGCCCACGCTTACGTCGCTGCGGCAGAGCCCTTTTTAGCCGGAACAATTTGATGCGGTGAACGTAAGGACAGCCGACCAAATATATGAAGGAGGCCGGATTTGTTCAGCGGAATGGCACTGGATTACA
Organism: Rhizobium sp. P28RR-XV; assembly: GCF_012641385.1. NCBI lineage: Bacteria > Pseudomonadati > Pseudomonadota > Alphaproteobacteria > Hyphomicrobiales > Rhizobiaceae > Rhizobium > Rhizobium sp. P28RR-XV. The sequence continues at coordinate 4,862 of NZ_JABAIG010000031.1, read as the reverse complement.
TCGACGTTGGACCCGGCCTTCTGCGGGTTCGCCACGGCGGCTACGGTCCGCCATTATTGTTACTTCATGGCCATCCGCGAACGCACATGACATGGGGCCATGTCGCAGACCTTTTGTCTGCTCACTTCACGCTTGTTTGTCCTGATCTCCGCGGATTTGGAAAGTCTTTCCAACCCGTAGATAGCGACAATAGTCGCTATTCTTCGAAACGGGCGAAGGCGGTTGACTGTGTGGAACTAATGAACGCTTTAGGGCATCGGAGTTTTGCAGTTGCGGGACATGATCGAGGCAGCTACGTGGCATTTCGCCTTGCCCTCGATCATCCGGAAATCGTCACCAAGGTTGCCGTGATCGACAGTATTCCCATCATCGAGCATCTCGAACGAATGGACTGGCGTTTTGCGCGTGACTGGTATCATTGGTTCTTCTTCGCGCAGCGGGAAAAGCCTGAGCAAGCGATCAATTCCGATCCTAAGACCTGGTACAAGGCCATCCACCCGGATCTCATGGGAGAGGAGGCCTACGATGACCTGTTGACCGCAATCCACAGGCCTGCGGTCGTCCATGGAATGATCGAGGATTACAGAGCGGGACTAACCGTCGATCGGGAAGACGAACTGCAGGACCGGATTGCTGGAAGGCGGATCACGTGCCCGTTGCTTTGCCTTTGGTCTACGAGAGACGATCTCGAACGGTTCTTCGGCGACCCGAGGGAAATTTGGCGCTCATGGGCGATTAATGTCGTGGGTCACGGCATCGAAAGTGGCCACCATGTCGCTGAAGAAAACCCCATTGATCTTGCAAATTCGCTGCGTCGCTTTTTCAACGACGAATAAGGTGTTGGCTGCGCTCATCACTTGAAGCCGGCTTGACGCTCACCCCTAGGCCGTTGGCGATCCAATCTATTAAAGGACGCTCTGCGCCATCGCAATGACGCAGAGCAAATCGCTTGCAGTTGTGGCTCAAAGGCGTCGGCCGCGCGCGCCAATGAGCAAATCCTCTTCGTCGTCGCGCTGACGACCGCCAAGGGCTGACGCCGCCGACGCGATGAATGCGCCGACCAGAAGCGACAGGGAGCCAACCAGTGCGGTTGTTGCGCCCGTCTTCCTGGCTTTGTCAGCCGCTTCTTTTGCCGCCGACTTAGCATCATCGATTTGCTTAAGCACCGTATCGACACGGTTGCGGGCATCCGTTTCGGGAAGGCCCGTGCGGGCGGAGATAATCGTCGCAATATAAGATTTGTCTCCGTCCGGGAGCTGGCCGCTGGCTGCACCTTGCAAGAGAATTCGCGAGATTTCGGCGGCAGCTGCTCCATTGTCAGATTGAGCGCGATCTGTCGTTTTTGCAGGCCGGAGAAGGGCGTCGGTAAAATAAGCAGTCGGGTCCGCATTGCGTCCTGATGCAGCCGAAGCGCCAACACTCACCGCGTTTTGCACGACTTGACCTGCGGCGTTGGCAGACGCACTCGCCAGCGAAGTCAACGAAGAGGCGAGAAACCCTGCCACGAACACCGTTGCCAGCGCCCAACTCAGAAACCCATGAGCCGTGTCGCGAAAAAAGACTTCATCGGAGTGGACTTCAACCCATTTGGTGCGAAGGCGGCCCGTGAGATAGCCACCAATTGCTGACGACAACCATTGAACGACCACAAGCCAGATGGCCGCAGTGATGCCGATGCTCGTGGCCGAATCGCTCTGGCCAGACCATGGAGAAACCATCGTAAGGCCGACGCCTGATCCCAGCAGCAGAAGGATGAGGGTAATCCCGGTCGCGGCAAGGGCGCCTCCGATGATGGGACCCCAGACAATAGCGGGGTTGGACGATTCGATAGGAGTGGTTCCCGCTGGTACGTCTTCAACAGCCGACATCGACGCCTCCTATCGCGTGAAGAGAACAAGAAGAATAACGATCGGCAACGGAATACCGAGAAGCCAGAGCAGAATACCTCGACCCATTTGACTATCCTCCAGAAGATGAACTGATGCCTATTGCAACGGCGATCGAGACGGTTTGTTCCGGAGCCTTCGTTTGTGTTCTGGGGAGATCCACCTGGAGATCGCTAAATCTACACAAATTCAATTCGACATTATCTTCTGCAATAATGCGCGCGCGTCGAAAACATGAGACTTGCAGGCCCGGCGCAATATCGGCAGGGCACTCCCGGATAAGGTTAGGGCTTTTTCAGACACGGCCTTCTTGGAAGAGGGGTCTCTTCGTCAGCTCACGCTTTCACAAATTGTATCCCCCGCGACATCCTCCTGCCTTCGATCCCGCAGCCACGCTTGCGAGGGCTCGCGGCGCACCACTGAGGTTCCCCAGTGTTCCGAAGGTGTCAACGCTCATCGTGCTGCCTAGCGCAATGGTATCTCCTCCGTCAGCTCATCGAAAGATAGAATTCGGCGCTTTGCCTCCATGAGCAGATCAAGCTCGATCGAAGACGGGCCGAAGCGAATAAAAAGATTTTCGGCTAAGGCATCGTCGAGACCGTATTTCTTCTGGAAATCTTCCAGGGAATAGGCAGCACCCCTTATAGGTCGGCGCCGTTGGAAAGACCGTTGTGTTTCCATATCGGGTGATCCTCCTTGTACTGACGAAGCAAATCGACATAGGCGCTGAAAGTTCCTTCAGGCGCGAAATATTGTGAAAGAGCACGCACAGATTGAGTAAGCGCAGGCGCTAAGTTTTTGGAGTTGCATTATTTTTAGTGCCGCCTGCTTCCAGGGAACAAACAAGCAGCAAGGGCGGTTCACTCGCACCGAGATCAGCGGATATGTGCTGCGTCGGATTTCTGCTGGGAGTCAGTTATGAGTGACTATAGATTGGACGAAAGAAGCGCTGTCGTTGAACCTTCAAAACCGCGGTTGTTGGAAATCCTTGGACCGGGTCTAGTCACGGGTGCTTCGGACGACGATCCAAGCGGCATCGCCACCTACTCACAAGCCGGAGCACAATTCGGTTATATCGCGAGCTGGACTTTGCTCTTTACCTATCCGCTGATGGTGGCCGTGCAAATGATCAGTGCGCGCATCGGTCGGACCACGGGTCGGGGTTTGGCAGGCAGCATGGCGCGATGTTACCCGAGATGGGTCGCCGTCAGTATCACTGTTCCGCTTTTGGTCGCGAATATTATCAATTTGGGCGCCGATCTCGGAGCAATGGGCGATGCGGCCCATCTACTCCTCAGCGGCAATTCGTTGATATACGTTGCTGCCTTCGGTGTGATCTGCATCCTCCTGCAGGTATTTCTGAAGTATAAGCGATACGTCGCTGTCTTGAAGTGGCTGAGCCTCGCGTTGCTCTCCTACATCGCGACGCTGTTCGTTATCCATGTTGATTGGTCAAACTTCATACACGGGCTGTTGCTGCCGACATTCAAGGGGGACGCCAATTACTGGTCGATGATCGTGGCGATCTTCGGGACGACGATTAGTCCCTATCTTTTCTTCTGGCAGGCTTCTGAGGAGGCCGAAGACCTAAAGGAGAAACCACGTGAGGAACCCCTCGTCAAACATCCGCAGGAAGCTGAAAAGGCGAACACGCGCATCACGCTCGACACGCTGATTGGGATGGCCGCGTCCAACATCGTCGCGCTTGCAATCATCACGACGACCGCTGCCACCCTGAATAAAGCAGGTGCGACCAACATCGAAAGTTCGGTCGACGCGGCGAAAGCGATAGAACCGCTGGCCGGACATTTTGCCAAGATTATCTTCGCGACAGGCATCATAGGGACGGGTCTACTGGCGGTTCCGGTTCTCGCCGGCTCGGCGGCCTATGCAGTCAGCGAGGCAGCGCGCTGGAAAGTGGGACTGTCGCGCGAGCCAAGCGAAGCCAAGGCCTTCTATACGACTATTGGGTTGGCGACGATGGTGGGTATGCTTTTGAATTTTACACCAATCCCGCCGATGAAGGCCTTGTTTTGGAGTGCGGTGATCAACGGCGTCGTCGCTGTTCCGGTTATGGTCATCCTGATGTTGATCGCATCGAATCGTAAGGTCATGAAGGAGTTTGTCATCCAAGGCGGTTTGAAAGCCCTCGGTTGGGCCTCGTGCCTTGCGATGTTCGCCGCCGTGATCGGCATGGCGACGACGGCGTTTTTTTAGCAATTGTTCGGGAAGTAAATGCACGGCATCTGTTCGATGTGCGAGACTGTGGGCTGCCAATGAAACCAGCCGAGAATGCGTGACGGCTTCCCGGGGTGGATCTCACCAACAGGTGATGGCGGTCCGGCAAGGGCCACAACAGTCTTCCGGCTAACCGAGAACATGAAGAATGCCTGGATGAGGCAATGGTGTTCCCATCCGATAGGCGCTGGCGTAGTCAATCGCTTGAGTAAGCCCGACGGTGGTATATGGTTTGACAAGTATGCCAATAGCCGAGGTGTTGCTTTCGACTATCTCAGGATTTCCGGTGGTGAATATAACGGTAGCGCCACCTCTGTACAAGAAGTCGGCAAGTGCCGGGCCAGTCTCGCCGTCGCTAAGATTTACGTCGACCAAGGCGATTTCTATGCCATCGGACCCTGCTTTCGCATCGTCAGCCCTTCCGAAGGGCCCGGTGACCTGATGGCCGAGAGCTTCCACGGTATAGGCAGTGTCAAATGCGATGAGCGCTTCGTCTTCGGCTATGAGTATATTCATCGTTCTCATCCACCTTCATGATACTTGCAGCTCGTGCATCGTACGCGGGCGTCCCGAACGACACCGGATTGTAATGGATTTCACTTCGATACACAGTAAGCGCACAATTCCCCGCACCTATTCACTGAACAGCGAATGAAAGATTCTGTGTCCACAACGGAGACTGTGGACATAATGACATTGGATATCTTGAAGGGCTCAGGGGGGCTTCGGGCTGTGAAG
>NZ_JABAIG010000030.1:0-27192 GCF_012641385.1 Rhizobium sp. P28RR-XV | reverse complement strand
AAATCGGCGACCTGCTGCCGTTCAACTTCTCCAAGACTACTGCGGCCGGATAGAGCCGGATCTCGCTACCAATGCGCGCACGTTCATCGGTCTTGCGCCGTCAATGCGCATCGAAAATCGCGCTTACCGTGCATTGCCTCTGACGAGATCTCCGCAATCGGCGAAAACAGATATTCGAGGATGCGCCGCTTCCCAGTTTTGATCTCGACGGTGGCCGCCATGCCAGGCGACAGCGGTTGCAGCGTGCCGTCGACGTCGATGCCCTCGTTGTCGAGTCTGACGGTGACTGGAACGAAGCCTTGAAGTTTTGAAAGCTGAGCTTGCGAGAGAGCCATAAATATTATTCCCTTTGATTGAAATTTTAAGGCTGGGCTTGCGCCCATTCATCAAGCTTCGTGCGCACCGATTGTTGGATGAAATCCCACTGAGGTAAATTCGTCTTTGCATAGCTGAGCTGGACAAGCAGAGATTTGTACAGGAAGTGATGCACGCAGCTGGGGTATGGTACAGTTCCCTCCCCATCACAGACGATACTGACCGAGGGGCTGTGCTCTGGCCCCTGCCAAAGTACGTATTTCCAGTGCCACCCTCGACCAGAATTGGGCGGAACCTGCCGCATCGCAGTCAGACCATAAAGAACACCCAATTGTTGATGTCCGTATTCGGAACGGTCCTGAGCGTAGGCATCTTCGACGCGCGCCATATCCCATGGGCCTGCGCTCGGGGTGTTCAAAAGAATGGCCAGCAATTGGGAGGCGGGCACTGCGGCGAATTGCCTTTCATTGCCTGCCTCCCGGCCCGCTAAGCCTGGGAGAAGTGACAGCAAGAGGACATTTTTGACAGCGGCGAACTTGCCGAACCTCCCAGGAATATCGATGTAGTTTCTCGGGATATCAAATGTCGAATCAGTGCCGTTCATATGCAGGCGGACAAGGTCTTGGTTGAGACTGTAAGTGCTTCGGTAGGGCAGAGGAATATCGACTGCGGTCGTTGTCACTGAGGGGGGCGTTGGCGAACCTGCGAATGCCAGATCCCCCATCAATGCCGTTCTTCCGCACAGCAATACGCAGAGCGTCAAGATCTGTAGACCTATGGACAGCCTCGAAGTTCGCGCGAAATACCAAGGCAGCCCCGTCCTATCCCTCACCGCTGGTCTCTCCAAAGCTGTTGGCAATGATTCTATTTATGCGATCAAACCCACATGGTCATGCCTAAATTTTAAGGAGAGCTGATCATTGGAAAATATAATCTGACGTTGTGTTAGTTAAACAACACTGGTCGAACTCTGGATCAACAAAACCGTCAATGTTTTGGGCGCGAATGGCTATTCGCTCCAAAGAGCGATACGCATGATGATGGCGTATAGGTGGAGGCGGAACTCAACAGAGCCATAGAGACAACTAGGAGCGAGACCGTCAGGAACTACCGCGGCAGTTAATTCTGACTCTTAGCATCGTCCTTCCAGGCGGAAATAACCCGTTCCCGTTCTGCGGGGGAAAGGTTTGAGCGGACGCACAAGTTCATGGTGGCCCCCGGTGGGATACGGCACATCCAGTTCGGACCCAACGTTCGCTTCGTATCGAACAGGATCACGCTTTCGATTCGGTCATTGTTGATGCCAACATAAAGATCGGGCACTGTCTCCGCGCCGCTCTGATAAGAACAAAGACGGTGTGAGCTGCTGCTGCAATCATTGATCTCACCGTCGAAAACGGTCGCCATTAATTTAGCGGTCCGTGGGGAGTGGACGTTCAGATCAGCGTCCTCCATCGTGGACAGGTCGTGGATCACCTTGGCCAGACCGTCCTCACCATAGATCTGAGACCAGGCCGGAGTTCCGGCGATGGCCATTGCCAAGCCGACAAAAGCAAACGTCTTGTGCATTCATCCTCCATCTAAAAAAGTGAACGATATTCCAAAGCCATAATTTGTCATCCACGCAGGCCAGCAGCACGGAGAAGCCGAAAGAAGCATGGATCGTTGCATCCGAATTGCGCCGCTGCAGGCACGATAGACGATCTCGCGAGCGCCATGGCTGCTGCACTCGGACCTCACATACTGGTCGGCGTTGCTCTGTTCCGCCCTGACTGCGGCTATGAGAAACCCTTTTCGTCCTTGGACCTGCGCGATCGCGACACATTGACTACAGTACGCGATAATGACTTTGCAGTGCGGCCCGCCAGTTCGGCATTGCCGCATTGCCATGTCCGTGACAGCTGTTTTGCTCAGTTGGTTACGCGCTTCGCCAGCACTTCCCGTTGCCTCATCCATGGCAACCGCGCCCGAACTGTCATGCCATTTTGGCGGAAGAGAAGCGTCAGGCCCATTTGGCGAGAGGTAACCGCCCGACGGATTATTTGGAGAGTTAGGCGCCGATGGCGGTGTGCAGCCAGGATTGCCAGCGCCTGGTATGCCCGAAGCGCATTGCGCACGCGCATGCGCACCTGAGAACAGCAAACCTGCCGGCACGGGAACGCTTGCCGCGAATAACGATCTCGTCATTTAGGTATGCCGATAGCTCGATGGATATACAGTCGTCAGCTTGATATGAACTCGGTACAGGTCATACCACCCACGCCGCTCTTGGGTTCGTGCAATTCAGACGGGCGTGCACGGATTATGGACTAGAGGAGACAATGCTGACTTCCGAGCGATCGAGTTTCAATCAAGGTGCCCCGTTGATCTCGATGATATTCAAACCTGGGTCTCGGAGAGACCAATCGAGCCTCGTGCTCGCCTGTGTCTCAACCTCTCGATGTGAGGAGAGGGCCGTAGGGGGTATCTTTGTCGCGCCGCACGGAAGGGACCAGTTGCTGCGCCGTCGCATACATGTGGGTGCCTCGATCGGCACGACACGCACGGCTGCCAGGCAGCTCTATGGCAGACTATCTTGGACCCTGATAACCTCCAGAGGATTCTTCACGGAAGCCGGCTTCCGCGCACCCTCCACGACGGCAATCTCAACGAGAGCGATGGGCCGAAGCTTAGTTGCCATCTACTGTTCCATGAGTATGTTGGCGCTGATCACAACTTCGACAGCCATTGGAGCCTGATGGCGCAGGTCAATCACTAACATCGCTCTCACAAGGGGCTGAACAATCGAGCAGAGAATTCCCACCAGCCAATCCGGCGGAGAGAACGGATCATGAAACGCTTCAAGTCGAAGCGACATATGTAAAGTCTGGTCTCCATCCATGATCCGATTGCCAACCTGTTCTACATCCCGCGCCACGACGTCACCTCAAGGCACTATCGCGAACTGAGTGCTGCGGCCATGAACCTATTGACGCAGATCGCTCGGGCGTGAACCGCGAAAGCCCCGGTGCCCTGCTATCGCCTCACGACTTTTAAGTTGATGAGGATGCCCTTGACGCAACTCAAGAAACTCACTCCTAAAACGCTCGGTGCCGGGCTTGGCTAAAGCGCGCGCGACACGCCAGCAGAGCTGCCGCGTTCTCTATCAGCGCGACCTGCTATCGACGCTGGAGGCGCGCGAGGTCGCCCGCGCGGGGCGGAGCTGGCGGCAACCAAGCCGATGCCGTTTCGGTCAGCCGGAGACAGCGAGGCGCTCAGCGGCACCGTGCAACTCACCAGCGGCAAGTTCGCCATTGTCGAGAAGAGCCACAAGTTCACGCTGGTCCCGTGGCGGCAGGTCATTGATCGGTAGCTTGGCTGCGAGGTGACCGGGATCGTCCGGAACGGATCGGTGTCCTGGCAATTGGGCCGGCAGAAGGGGCTTGCATTGTGACGGGTTCAGCGGTCGCCTTCAATGCGGTTGGCTTTGACGGTTGCACCTCTCTGAGAAGCCAATTTGCGAAAACCTGTATTGGAGTGTCGCTCAGTCGGATCGGCTCCGGCAGGATGAGGCAGAAAGTCTTGGAGATCGATTGACCGTCGGGCCAAGGCGCGATTAGTCGTCCCTCTGCCAACTCCGTTTCGACATAGAGGCGGGGCACCAGTGCGACGCCGAGACCTGCCAACGCGGCTTCGATTTGCATGGAGTGAAGATCGTAACGAGCACCAACCGCGGGATTGGTCAATGCGATTCCGATTTCCTGTGCATAGCGTTGCCAGGCGTCCGGGTTCTGGCGTCGGTGAAGGCGCGGCAATTCGTCGAGGGAGACCGTCCCATCCCCTTTATCGATCAGCGCCGGATGGCAGACCGGAACTAGCACCTCATGCAGCAAGCGGTGCGTCCGCATTCCCGTCCAGGCAGGATGCTCAAAATGGATGGCGGCGTCGAACCCGCTGCCGGTGAGAACGAATGGCTCCATCCGTTCCGCAAGATGCAGGGTGATATGCGGATGCCGCTCCTGGAACGGCTTCAGACGCGGGATGAGCCAACGCGTGGCGAACGTCGGCAAGATTGCGATGTCGAGGCTCGCGCCGTCGCTCGGCTGCCCCATCAGATATTGGCTGTCGCGCTCCAGCCGGTCGAGTGCCTCGCGGACCTGAACCGCATAACGTTCTCCATTCGGCAAAAGCCGGACGCGATTGCCGACTCTCTCGAACAGCGTGACGCCGAGGAACGCTTCCAGCCGGCCGATCTGCCGGCTGATCGCCCCTTCGGTCAGGGCCAGTTCGTCGGCCGCACGAGCGAAGCTGCCATGACGAGCTGACGCCTCGAATGCCATGAGTGCGGAATTGCTGGGAATCTTGCGGCGCATGATGGTTCCTGGCGGGATGGTTCGGCCTTCGATCTACCGTCGCCTTGATATTAGATCACTGAAGCATGATCCATTTTCGATATATAGGCATGGATTGGCAATCTATCATGAGAAAATATCAACGAAAGACGAGACTGGAAGGATAATCTTCCGGTCGAAGGTGGAATAATGATCTATACGGTGGAATGCAGCTTTGCCGATCCCGACAGCGAGGCGGAATGGAACGACTTTTACAGCCTGGACAAGCTGCCAGCCCTCATTTCGGTGAGCGGTTTCCACACCTCGCAGCGTTTCAAGGCGCTAAGCGGTGGCTGCCCGGTCTATCTCGCCCTTCATTCGATAGACGGCCCCGACATCCTGACGGGTGACGAATACCGCCAGAAGGGCGGCGGCAATTTCGCACGCTGGCAACAACACATCACCGACTGGCACCGGAACCTCTATGGCGGGATCGACCGCGCGCCGGCCATTGGTGAGGGCGAATATCTGGCGTTGAGCCCCACAGGCCCCGAACCTCTGATCCGGCTGGGCCTCACCCCATATGCGATGCAGGCGGTCGCTATGGAGAAGTTCCCGGAATACCGCTGGCTCGCCAAGGTGGAGCGCGGCAGCGTGCCTGACATCGAGCATCTATCTGAAGGCGTCCATGTCTATGTGCCGATGACGGCGCAGTTGACGAGCGACGATGACGCTGCTGCCGGGAAGGCACGGTAGATCCCGATGCCGAATGTCACGATCTATATTCCCGCAGACAGGATGCCTCCGGACGAAGCATTCGCAGACCTCACGGAGCAATGCACAGAACTTTGCACCGGCATTCTCCGGGCCGCATTGGCGAACGTGCATATTGTCTATGTCGCCGTCCGGCATGGCCGGGGACACCCCGCTTTCGCAGAAATCCAATATCGCCTTGAGAAATTTCGGACGCCGCCAGTCATGGATCGGTTCATGGAAAGGCTGGACGAGGCCATCAAGGGCAATATCGGCCTCACCGCGCGCATCCGCTGCTTTGGCTATGAAGCATCGAGCATTCACGCGCGCAATTGAGCTGATGCCTGGAGAAACCGATGTCTAGTCTTACATTTCCCACACAACAGGTCGGTGACTTAACAATCACCGCCGTCAGCGATGGCTATCTCCACGCCAGTTTCGATTTCCTTGCGAATATCGACCCGGCAGACGCCGCCCGTATGCAGGAAAATGCAGGGATAAAGGATCACACCTCGATCCATATCAACTGCTACCTTGTGCGCGGCGGCGGTCGCACGGTCTTGATTGACGCAGGAGCAGGCGGTTTCAAGCAGTGGGGCGGTCGATTAAAAACCAATCTGCTACTCGCTGGCATCCGGCCTTGGGAGATCGACGCGATCCTGTTGACGCATGCCCATCCCGATCATGTCGGGGGGCTGGCGGACGCTTCAGGAACAGCCGTTTTCCCAAACGCCGAGCTTGTCGCCCACCATCGGGAAGTCGCGTTCTGGCAGGATGACGGCAATCTGAGCCGTGCCCCCGAGCGCGCCCGTGGCAACTTCCTTGTGGCGCGTCAGGCGCTCGATGGCTATCGCGGCAGGCTGCGCACTTTTGAGGGCGGCGAGGTGCTGCCAGGCATCATGGCGATGTCTCTGCCGGGACATACAGCCGGACACACCGGTTATCGGCTCGATTCAGGTAACAAGAGCCTGCTGGTCTGGGGCGACATCGTTCATTTCCCGCAAATTCAGGTTCCGCGCTCGGAGGTGTCGATCGCGTTCGATCAGGACGCGCATCTTGCCGCCAATACGCGGGCGAGGCTTCTGGACTGCGTGGCCGCCGAGCAACTGCTGATCGCTGGCATGCACCTCGGCGAACCCGGCTTCGCGCGGATCGAGCGAAAAAAGTTGGCCTACGGTGTCGCATATGAGGAATGAGCGCGTGCCGCTGGCGGCGCGAGCTGCGTTCGAAACCACAGAGCATACGTCGCGGCGTGCTAGCCCTCGGCCCTTCGCTGCTGTCAAGGGCTATGAGCGAAGCGGCAGCCGTTCATCCACCTTTTCCGGCGGTAAGGATTCAACACTTTGCCGTTGGCACCGAACGGATGTGTCTCCCCAGCAATTCGACCAAGACCGGTGCCATCGTTCGCAATTGCAAAGCGGGCGCCATCTGTGGCTCCGTTCTCTCTGAGCGTGACTTCGTAAAGTCCGCAAAAGTCCACCTCTTCGCCCATCGATGAGGCAACGTGACGGGTCCAAGCCTCGAGATCTAGCGGCGCATCCAAAGATTGCTTTTCATTCTTTCTGTTTGCGCTTTACACGCTAAGCGGTTATTTTCCTTTCGGGGTATAGACTCCTCTGGCCATAATATAAAGAGGCGGATTCCGTGAGGGACGAATTGAAAATGGATTCTTGCCTATTTGCAATAGAGAGTGAAGAGTGGATATACAACCAAGGGTGACATTTGCCATTATCATCGCGCGTTGGTTTCGTTTCTCGTATTTTTACATTGCAAGGTATACGCCTCGCCGATCAGGCAAAAAAATTCGGAGACATAACCTTTAACATCGGTGGCATCCCAATTGAATTCATTAGGACAGATGAACCCACATGCCCTCCTGGAATAGCAGGCAAATATAATAAATATAAGATCTTGCATTTTCCGCTGCTTTGTTCCTGCCTGCAATATTATATAATTACATATATTTGCCTAAGTAAGTCGATTCCCACTGTTACAGAGGAATATACTCAGAATGAGTGCCCCGATTTATTATCTCGTTGCTGCGACGCCAAACCAGGATAAATTTGCGCAGACTTACATTATTCCATCTACTTTGGATACGATCCTTAGCAAACTGATGACATATGTAGGCGCATCCACGCAGCTCCAGTTTGTTGCAAAGAACTTTGGGCTCGCTTCCACAACGACTGTTATCGTTGATATTAAGCACTTAGACGATGACTTTCATCCGCTCCGTGTCGATCGAATTCTTGTCGAAGCCGGGTCGCCCGCATGACGCTCTACAACCATTTCCCGGGCACGGGCGATCTTATCAGCGCAGTACTCCACCGCCGTTATCAAGATATCATGGCTAGTCTTCGCGCGTCCGTTGAGCCTGCGGCTTCGGCGAGGGAACATTTAAGAGCTGTTTTTGCATGGCACGAGGCATGGTTTGGCGCTCCGGAATTCGCCGGTTGCCTTCTCGAGCGCGCGCTCGCTGAATTTGGCGCCGACTGTTCGAAGATCTCGACTATCGCGATTCAGTATAAGATGACCATGACGTCATGGATGGGCGACATGTTGAAGCCCTTTTTGCCAGAGCAAACCGCGGCACGCACCTCTTCAATCCTCATGATTCTGCTTGATGGCGCAACAATCGACGCTCGAGCTTTTCACGATCCAGCAATTGCAACAAGAGCGTGAGATGCGGCAGTGACGATTATAAAGAAGGAAGTCGCGACGGCTGTACTGAAGCCGGCGCGGCGCGAATGATGAACCGGCACGATCGCAGACTTCATCGCGATCGTTCCCTCGGCATTTTAGGCAGTGGACAGAAGAAGCATGGCGCAAATATCCTCGACCCCCATATTCAGGTCTTCTACTCTCAACTTTCCCGAAAAAGATCGATTTCACGCCTGGGTGAAGGACAATCACTGTGATTGCAAATTACGGCACGGTGATCCTCTAACCTTCAATGCGGGAGCAGCCGGAGCGTCTCTCGGCCCCCTCATTCTAACCGGCAGAACGTGGCTCAATCCGGATGGGGCTTCCCCTTATGAAGTTCATCGAACCCAATGCCACATCCGAACCGACGGTCATGATTTCTTTCGGTTCACCTTGGTCCTCAGCGGCCGACTTCTCTGCCGGTGGACAAGTCCCCAATCCGTCAAGACGGCTGGCGACCTGTTCGTTCTCGATGCTGCCCAAATCAACGAATCCGTGGTGGAGGCTGGTGATGTGATCTCTCTTGTCGTACCGAGGGATCTTCTGCCGAGCCAGACGGAGCTCTTGCATGGACATACGCTGGCGACCGGCATAGGTCGTCTTATCGCAGACCATCTGCTTTCGCTGTTCCAGAACCTTGCAAATCTGGGCGAGCAGGAGATTCCCTACGTCGTCCAATCGACCCTTCAGCTCTTGGCGGCGGCTGTCTCCTCGACGCCGGATGCGCTCGCTGAGGCAAGCAGCCCAATTCGGGATACGCTGCGTAGCAGAATCCTGCGTTATATCGATGCGCATTTGCTGGACCCCAATCTCACACCTCACTGCATTTGCCGAGATGTTGGGCTGTCGCGCGCAAAACTCTACCAGTTGTTTGAAGGCAGTGGCGGCGTCATGCGACAAATACAGCGCAAGAGATTGCGTCGTGCTTATCAGATGCTGGCCGATCCCAACCGTCCGCAGTCGCATATCGCCGAGATCGCCTGGCGTCACGGCTTTTCGAACGAGAAATACTTCTTCCGCCTATTCAAAGCCGAGTTTGGCCATACGCCCGGTGAGACCCTGGAGAACATTCGTGCCTCTGTGTTGAAGCCGACTGCTCCTCAACACCGTCCGGAAGATGCCAACCTGCCCTCGGGCTGGACATTGCCTTTCGGCACACCCGATCATTAAGACCATCGAGTGGCCGATCGCATCGGACACTCCATCATCCGTTCATTTGGCAAACGGATTGCTGCTTTTGTCCCACTCAAGGGGATTGCCACCCGCCGCCGGCTGCGGAGCCGGGTCGCTCTGCTGATTGATTCCATTTCCGCCATTGCTATCTGATTTTGGCTGGAATCGCGGCGAGAAGTGCGGCAAAAGCAGCCGCGCCCACGAACGATTGATCTTGGTCGCTTCGTCGGGGCAGCGCGCGGCTCGCTCCTTGGGTAGCATCCCATTGTCAACGATTGCACCATTGTCTTGCGGATCGAGCCCGTAGACCATGCAGAGCAGATTGAAATAGCGTTGTGCGTCGAGCGAATGTTCGTCAGCGAAGGAGGCGACATCCGGGGCACCGGACGACTGGCTGTTAACCTTGAACCAGACGGACGCCAGTTGCAGGACACGCGCGATGTCGTTCTTGTTCTCGCTGTCGTCCACATGCGCAAGCAGCATGACCGAGGCGAGTTGGTCGACCGAGTCCTCCTCGCGTCCAACGGCCGGAAGGTCCAGAAGATCGATAAGTGCATGTCCAGATTCATGCAGAAGGATGAAGCGGAGATTGTCGCGCACGAATTCGATCGTCAAAGCCTTGGGATCGGAGGCGCCCTTTGAGAGCGCCTGGCCCATTTGTAACAGGCTGTCGATCATCTCGTAACAAAGGAAGACCGCGCCGTTTTTCTTGTCGTAGAACGCGTTGATCGTGTTGCATTGCCGGGTGACGTAATGCAGGGGGCGCGGGGTCACGAAGAGTCCATCGAGACCATCGATTTCCGGAATGTTCAGGAAAAGGTGCGTGTCGACGGCCCATTGATAGGCATAGTTAAGCTTGGGGTCTTCCGGCGGGAAGTAATGAAAGACGAAACGCAATCCCTTGCCATCCGACGTGACGAGCGAACCATCCGAGGGCGGCGGAAGCGCGCCTTCCTTCTGCTCCGTCAGACCGTCCTTGTTGCCGGATTGGGCGGTCTGATTACCAGCCTGACCGTCGGTCTGCTGGGATTGTGCCTGCGTATCAGCTGGCTGGCGTCCGGACGCATTGCCCTCCGAGGGTGCGCCCTGGCCGTTTGCACTGGCAAGATCGGCAAGCTGTATCAGGGTCGGATAACTCGGATCGCCGTCGGCCGGATTGTCACCGAACGGATAGAAACTGTTGGAGATGAGCACCGAAATATTGTCGACGACCTTGCCAGCCTCGTTCGCGGTCCAGCTCAGGTCGTAACCACGTATGTCATTGCCCTTCTGCTCGAAGCGGGAATAGAATCTTCGATCTCCTGACGTACCCGACAAGATAAACCAGTTCGGCCGCTTGAGCTGATAGGTGATCGTGCTGCCCTGCTCATTCGAAAGGCTCTTGAACAGAGCGTCGATCTGGCCCGGACCGGAATTTGGAAAGCGCGCAATCTTCAGGCTGAGCGCGCCGTCAGCGGTTTGAAGAGTTTCGCCGCCAAGCTTGTTGTCCTGCCGCTGCGTCAGGAGCGTGGTTGGATAAGAGATGGTTACGCCGGCCTTGGAGTCGTCCAGAGGATGCCACTGCAGTTGTTTGCGCAGGTCGAGCGCCGCGCCACCCAGTTCCAGCGCATCCCGCGCGGAAAGCTTTCCGGTGGAAGGCCGTTTGTGATCGCCCTGATAGCTTGCAATAGCATTACGGCTGCTCTGCCCGAAAGAGCCGTCCGCGAAGCCGTTGTAGTAGCCGAGGACAATCAGCCCTTCCTGGCTAAGCCGCCGCTCCCAGATGTTGAGTGCGCCCTCGATCGAATCCGCGCTGTTGAGATCGAGTTGAGATGTATTTTGGTTCGAGGTTTGCGCGAGCGCGGGCTGGACCAAGGCAGGCAATGGAAGAGCAAGGAGAAAAGCCAGGGCGAAGATTGCATTCCTGGAAGAGTATCGCTTCAAGGCGAAGTTCATTTTGCGCGAGCTCCGGTTCTCGGGATGATTTGCCAAAGGGATGGAGAGTGCGCCGACATCACTGAACCGGCATGGTTTTCAGCAGCAGCACGTCGATATCGCGATCGGGCTCGTAGTTCTTGATATCGAGCTCGAACTGGGTCGGACTGATCTTCTTCACGCCATTGCCGCAGAAGGACACCAGCATCTTTGGGTCGGCCTTATCGACGATCAGCTTGAAATCGCCGATCGGCCCCGCCCAGTTGCCGCCTGAGGTGATGACATAGGACAGATATTGCTCGAAAGCCTGAAACGTCGTTGCGTTGTCATCAGCGACTTTCTTGTAGAGACCCCGTGCCGCCTTCATGAAGGTTTCGTCGGTACAGAATGTTTCGCGATAGAAGTTGAGCCGATCTCTATCCATATCAGGCGAACCGATCGACAGGGATGACTGACTGCCGACAACCGGGACATAGCTCTGTTGAACGATCAAATCCTTTCCCTTTGGAAAGGTCTGATTCCGCCAATATCTCGATTGCAGCGTCCAGAGCGGGTAAAGGGTTGCGGGCTGTCCGTTATAATCGTCGCTTCCAGGGTCGAGTATATTGGCGTTCGCGAGATCCTTGCGCTGTACGTCCGTCAGGCGACGGATTGCTGCCTCGGTTGCATCGGAAGTCGGCACCAAGGGGATATGCAGAGCCTTGAGCTTATCGGTGATTTCCACATCGGCCTTGCCGTTGACCGTCAGAAACGCGCGCTGCTCGAGCTGCGAGGGAGCGGGTCGGCCATCCACGATGGTCTGGAATTTCATGAAATTGTCGCTCGCCGGGTCGGGAACGACGGTGGTGGAGTTTGAGCCACCGCCCGGAAACGCCGGCATTGGAAAGGCGATGGTCGTCGAATAGTCCGCATTTGTGAGATTACGGAAGCGATAGGAAATCCGGATAAGCGTGGTGGAGAGATACAGCTCCTCCGAGACCAGCGCGATCTTGTCCGTCTTCTGAAGGACGAGGCCACCAGTTCCCAAGGTCGCCGAGCTGTCATCGGCGAGAACGGGGGTCGACAGGAGCAGGAGGGTTCCACAGGCGAACGGGATAAAGCGCATTCAAATTCTTTCCGGATGGGCGAGTGCCAGGTTGGCGCCCGTGGGATGTTTCAGATCCGCTCCTGCGATAGGTTGCATCGTCGAATGTGCTTGAGCCGCGTGGGTTGCCAAGGTCCCCGGACAGTTGCGGGGCCTGCCCAGTCACGGCAGCGCCGGCATCAAGACGCAATACCGACAAGGCGTCTATCAGAACCTATTTGCGGCACCGATATCTCTGCGTCTGCCATAAGTGCACATGCGTCTATATTTTCTAAATCCGTCTTTGCGGCTGGCCGGCAACTCTCGCGTGCCATAAGTTGAGCCGAGGCGAGTTGAATATGTGAGACCAAATCGGATCCCCATGCATGCGGGCCATAGGTGCATAGGAGGCTTTCATTCGCCGTGAGTATGGAGGACCGGCTATCGGAGTTAGCCCAATCCCACAAACGCCCTGTCTTATTGAAAGGATATCAGCATGAATGTCTGGCGTGGCGTCCTTTGCCGCCTCTCTTTATCTGTTCTGGCGCTATCGATACCGACGCTTGTCTGGGCGCAGGAGCAAAAGACTGATTGCTTCGGCTTCGATGCGGTGGACGACGATCCGCTCGCAGTCCAGCTTTATGTGATCAAGCCCGGGGACAAAGTCGGGGTTCAGTGCCCGGAAAAATCGCTAATCTGCAATAAGGGCGCCTTTCTGATGCCGGGCGATCAGGTCGCTGTAAGTCGCGTGGATGGCGACCGCGCATGCGCCGTATATCTCAATCCCGTAAAGCGACCCGAGAATGATGAAACGGCAGGCTGGCTGCCGCTGGCGCGGCTGGACCCTATATCGCCGGTGCCCAACTGGGTTGGACGGTGGGGTGACAGCGAAACGACGATCGTCGCCAAGCAACAAGGCGATAAGATCCGCATCGACGCCAAAGCCAATCTGCAATTCGGCAACGGTGAGGAAGAAGGGCAGTTTGCCGCCCTCATCGATGGCAGACAGTCACAAGTCAAATTCGGCTATCAATCCGGCGACGACGGCGAGCCGGAAAAGCTTCTTCCCTACCAGGACAAGACAATTCCGGGTCTTTGCCAAGTCAAAATGGCCCAGTTGGGACGTTATCTTGTCGTCGGCGACAATCATATGTGCGGCGGTATCAATGTCAGCTTTTCCCGGATCTATCGCCGGATTGATGAAAAGCCGCCCGCAGATCGAGCCAAGGCGTCGAAATCATCGGTGGCCAAGAAGCAGGACGACTTGCTGCGCTCCTCCTACAAAGCCTGCCTCGACAAATCCAAAGGTGTAACCGTTGCCATGCGGAACTGCGCCGGCACCGAACATAAATTTCAGGACGATCGCCTTAATCACGCCTATCGTTTGTTGCGGACAAATCTGGATCAAGCCGGCGCCACGCAACTGCGTGACGAACAACGCGGCTGGATTGCCGAACGCGACAGGCAATGTGCTGTAGACAAGGATGGCGGCACGGCTGCTTTGATCGTATCGGACGATTGCCTGGTGCAAATGACGGCAAAACGCGCCGCCGAGCTCGAAAGCCGGCTTTCCCAATAAAGGATGTCGAGGTCGTCGGTAGTGAGCCGGGCCATTACGGAGCGGGCGCAGTTCCCGGAAGCGCATAACCGCGATCGAGCGTCCCGTCGAAGACTGCGCCGTGACAGGCCATGGAATAACGTTCCCAGGTATAATTCGTGATGATGGAGCGGCGCTCGGCATCCACGTGCCGAAACTCATATCCAACTTCCGCCTCGTAGGTGGCCTGTTCACCTTCCTTTTGCGAGACGCCGTTCGTATAGACCCGGATCTGTCGCGTCCCGCCTGCCGGGTTCGTGACAGGCTCGGGCATGGCCATGGCGCTCTGCTCCCGGTGTGTACTTTCCAGATAAGCCAGGCACGCAGCGAAATTTGCGAAAGGACCGGCTGAAAGTGGCTCAGGTGGCAGCGATCCGCTGGCTAGAGCCGCACCGGTTGTAAAAAAGGCGCCCGCAAGCACGGCGCTCAGCGTTGCGGCTGGGCGCTTGTCGCCAATCGTCCGGCCAGATTTTTCATCGGTCATCGGAATCGAGGGTCTCCGACCAGTTCTTTCGCATCTCGGCAAGGCGGGCTATATGGGTCGTCTTTAGGCATTGGGCATCCTTGCAGGCATCCCTTACCGTCTCCCGCCAATGTTCTTGGTCCTTGGCGGCAGCATCGATCACCTGGCCCGTCTCGCCGTCGTGGCCGGCGGTTTCACCTGCGATCTTATCGAACAGCACTTTCACCTCACCATCGAGCTTCGATAGGCAGGATCTGCGTAGATTAACCTCTCGACGTGGCTTTTGGCGTATTTGCAATTGAAACCAGCTGCTTGCGTTTGGCTCGCGAAGGCGGAGAGAATGCAAAGAGCCACCACCATCGCCTGCTGGCGATCGGGGACAGATCGTTGTGCGCTCATCGGCCTTCCGCCGGTTGGGACAGGTATCTCATTGCGCGGGCGGATAGGTTGGGCTGGTCAGGCATTGGCCGAACCAGGTTGCGTCAGATTCCTCGAGCGGCCAGGCGCCTTCGACGTCCAGCTTGGGGAAATCGGTCTTCAGCAGCGGAAGGTGCTGGTCCGCGCCGGGGGCCCGCGTCCAGTCGGTTTTCTGGCTATTGCCGCAGATGTCTCCCGATTGATCGCTGCAAAGGGCGGAAGCCTTGACCTTGTCGCCCTCAATGGTACTGACGGCGTGATATTCGTAGAGCGACCAGGTCGCCCATTCGGTGCTTAAACTGCAAAGGCGGTCCTTGTTGCGGACATGCACGGCGCCATAGCACTGATAGGCGTAGCTCGACTGATCCTTGTCGTTGGGAATGAACTCGCAGCGCGTATCGAAGCCGGCGAATACGCCGCCTGTGTACTTCGCAAGAAAGCGTCGTTGCTCCTGAGCCTGCGCGACAAGCCCTTTTTCCGATCGGTCGCTCAGTCGAGCAGTGCGTGCGGCTATGGCGCGGCGGATCTCGCTGACGGGTATGGCTGCGCCGTCCGAGCCACTGCCGAGGCCCTTGTTGCGTGCCGCAATCCAGCGGCGTTGGCTATTGATCAGCATGGCCCGGACTTCAGGATCCGGCGCCGTCTTGAGGAGGGCGGCATAGGCCTGTCCCATCGCCGTGTCGGCCGCCTTGAGGTCCGCATTGCCGCAAATTTTCTTATCGATTGGGTCGCTCGCCTTGGTGCAGTCGATTGCCCAGGTTGGCGTTGCGATGCCCAATCCTAGGAGCGTCATCAAGCCGGCGATGGTTAGCCGGATTTTTGTCGTGGATTGATGGCCTGGCATGGTGATATGTCCTCCTTTGCTTCTTCCGCCACATGGTTGGGCTGAGCAATATCGCGCTCGCGACGGATCGGGGTAGTCGTGGAGACCGACCGCGCGGTGTTGGCAGTATTGGCAGATAGCCCGATATTGTTATTGGTTCTAGAGATTTTGGAAATTTGAACGTCCGTGCACTTGTTGTGGACGATAGTGCACCGCCCGCTGCGGAAGCATCTCCGTCGCCAGATTCCGGCAAACCATCAAAAAACCGCGCCGGCAGCACCCGCGGGTAGCGTGCGATCGAGCTTGTCGCAAAGTCTGGTTCGGCTTGCCGTTCACCCCTGACCGGTGCGCTTCACGCTTTATTGGCATTTTTTGAAGTCCGAAGAGGCGCGCGACCAGGTCGTTCTGATCGTTGACGGTCCGGTCGCCAGCGACGCCTCTCGTAAAGGCGTAGCGCACTAGCGAGCAGATGGACCTATTGCCGCACCTGGCACCAGCGAGGGTCGGAGAGGACCAGTCGGACTCAAAAAAAGCGAGAATTGTCAATTAGCCTTGGGAGGGATGCGAGAGCATCTCAAACAGGACTGAACAGAGGCAATCCATGAAAAAGTTTCTGATAGTAGCACTTACCTCCATTGCCGCCTTAGCTGCAGTGGCCCCGTCCGCCGAAGCTCGCCAGGGCTGCGGCATCGGCTTTCATCGCGGGCCGTACGGTGCGTGTCGCCCGGAGTTCGCTCCGGGTCGCGTCATCGTGGTTCCCGGTGGTCCGCGAGCGGGCGTCTACTACCACGGCCGCGGCTATTGGGATGGACATCGATACTGGGCACATCGCGCCCGCTACCAGCACGGCTGGCGATACTATTAACCCAAAGGGGAGCACAGCCGGCCACACGTGGCCGGCTGTGCTGCGCGCCAGGACCCAACTAACCCCACGCGTCGCGAATTTTTCGGCACCCGAATACAACGGCGCGGGCATCGTCAAGTTAACGGAAGTTGGAACTTGATGTGCGAATACGGGGCGATGACGAACCGTGACCCACTCTACCGCCGCCATTGCTTTCCCGGCGAGATCATCGCCCATGCGGTGTGGCTCTATTTCCGTTTTCCTCTCAGTCTGCGGATGGTCGAGGACATGCTGGCGACGCGTGGGATTATTGTCTCGCACCAGACTGTGCGGCTATGGGCTGAGAAATTCGGACGTGCCTTTGCTAGCGAGATCCGCTACCGCTCAACCAGTCGGCTGGGCGACAAGTGGCACCTTGACGAGGTCGTCGTTTCGATAGGCGGCAAGAAGCCCTGGCTCTGGCGCGCCGTCGATCAGAACAGTTTCGTCCTCGATGTTCTGGTTCAAAGTCGTCGCAATACCAAGGCGGCCAAACGCCTGATGCGCAAGCTCTTGAAGAGCCAAGGCCGAGGGCCATGGGTGATGATCACCGACAAGCTTCGATCTTACGATGCCGCAAAGCGCCAACTCATGCCCGGCATTGAGCATCGCTCTCACAAAGGCCTGAACAATCGGGCGGAGAATTCCCACCAGCCAATTCGGCGGCGAAAGCGGATTATGAAACGCTTCAAGTCACCCCGACATTTACAGCGCTTCGTCTCCATCCATGATCCGATCGCAAACCTATTCCACATCCCACGCCACGACATCTCTTCCAACCATCATCGCGATCTGCGCGCCGAGGCGATGAACATCTGGGCGAAAATCACTCTAGCTTGAACCGCAACAGTGCAGGCAGGCTGCGACTGCCTTGTACCAGTTAAGTTGATGTGGTGGATGGCGCCCTCCAACGGCATCGAATGTGCCAAAATGGTTTTTTGCAAAACCCAAGAGAGGAGCCACCCACCATGGACGATATTACGACAATCGGGCTTGATATCGCAAAGAATGTTTTCCAATTGCACGGTGTTGATGCGCAAGGGCAGGTCGTTCTGCGCAAAGCCTTGCGCCGCGCCAACATGATCGCTTTCTTCACAAAACTACCACCCTGCCTGATCGGCATGGAAGCCTGCTCGACAGCCCATCATTGGGCCCGCACACTGATGGAACTGGGACATGAGGTCAGATTGATCTCACCGGCGTATGTCAAGCCTGGGACGCTTTGTCGAGTGTCCCCTTATGAACGAACGCCAAGCCAAGGAGTGCCACGATGGCCAAGACCATGAAAGCCGCGGTCGTCCGCGAGTTTGGAAAGCCGCTGATTATCGAGGAGGCCGCCGTCCCAACGCCGGGCGCCGGCCAAATCCTCGTCAAGATCGCCGCGACCGGCGTCTGCCACACTGATCTCCACGCCGCAGAAGGCGACTGGCCGGTAAAGCCCAAGCCGCCCTTCATTCCGGGCCATGAGGGCGTCGGCCACGTCGTGGCGGTCGGGCCAGGCGTCAAGTATGTGAAGGAAGGTGACCGCGTCGGCGTGCCGTGGCTGTACACCGCTTGCGGGCATTGCAAGCATTGCCTTGGCGGCTGGGAAACGTTGTGTGAGGAGCAGCAGAATACCGGCTATTCGGTGAACGGAAGCTTTGCCGAATATGTCGTCGCCGATCCGAACTATGTCGGTCATCTGCCCGACAATGTATCGTTTGTCGATATCGCACCGATCCTGTGCGCGGGTGTTACCGTCTATAAGGGCTTAAAGGTCACCGACACAAAGCCCGATGACTGGGTTGTGATCTCCGGCATTGGCGGTTTGGGACATTTGGCTGTTCAATATGCCAAAGCGATGGGTCTCAACGTCATCGCCATCGATATCGACGATGAAAAACTCGATCTTGCGAAATCTCTCGGCGCTTCGCTCGCCGTGAATGCCCGTAAGGACGATCCGATCGCTTTTGTGAAGAAAGAAGTCGGCGGCGCACAGGGTGTGCTGGTCACAGCCGTTTCGCCAAGAGCCTTCGAGCAGGCCCTCGGCATGGTCGGCCGCGGCGGCACGGTATCGCTCAATGGGCTTCCTCCGGGCGATTTCCCCTTGTCGATCTTCGATACCGTCCTGAATGGGGTGACCGTGCGCGGCTCCATCGTCGGCACGCGGCTCGATCTCCAGGAGGCCTTGAACTTCGCGGGCGAAGGCAAGGTTAAGGCGACGATCGCGACCGACAGGCTCGAAAATATCAACAACATTTTCGCCCGGATGCACAAAGGGGATATCCAGGGCCGCGTCGTCATCGATTTTGCAAATTAATCTGGGTGGCAGCGGCGCTTGTCATCGCCCCGGGGGACGGGCGATGACAAAGATCTAAGATTTGTATCGTCTCCATGCCTGGATTTCTTCCAGGAGACGAACTTAAGCCTGTTGAGACCCGCGGAATTCCGATACCGATGAGCCACACGCCCCAATGTAGGTTTTGTGCTCCGTTGCTACTCAGATCCCATGCCCGCGGCGGTTTGTGGAGGACGCGAAGTACTTGCGGTCGACCATTTCCAATTACGCCTCTTTGAAACTCTCGCCGTGCTGTTCGTAATTGTCGTTAACCGCTTGCTGGTCAACCAAATAGCGGGTCGCGAACGCGATGTGGCGCGGGATCGGCTTATCTTTACGGTAGTCCGCGACTAATCTTCGAGAGATATCCAGCGCCAAAGCCATGCCATCCAACGTCATTCCAAGCTCGTCCATCGCTTTGATGAAATCGACATTGCTAAACACGATCGACGGCAGTCTGCTGAGCCAAACAGCCGAAAGGTCGATATCGTCTCCCCACTCAATGGCATCGCCAAATTCGCTGACTTTGAGTGTTCGGAATAGATCGTCATCTGTACGAAGAGGAATGAAAATCCGACGGCTCTCTAAGACAGGGGCCAAATCCACGGTCCGCTCATGGCCGGATTTCCAAACAAGATGGACCTGCCTATCCTTCCCCGGATAGGCCTCCAACAACCTTGGGAGAGCGGCACCCACAGTGATGATGTCATCGCTCATTGAGGCGGTTCCATTCATTGCTCAGTTCCTCCTTGTGGGCTTTGGCCCAGGCAATCGCAGTATTCAGGCTGCCCCGATCAATCGAACCCTGAATGACCTCGAAGTCATCGATGCTGACCAACGCCTGGTGGTCCGGAGTTACGACATGGAAATGCGGAGGGTTATGATCGTTCGCAAAAACGCGGATTAACACGTTTCCGATCCGGGCTATTGTCGGCATCCACATCTCCACAGTCCACCTACAAATAGTGCACCAAATGCACTATGTCAATTGGCTCGCGCGAAGGGAGATGAGTTCTAAAGACCACTCTCTGCCCCAATATATCGGCGATACAGAAACGTCGCGCGGGCCGAGGCTGGGCTCCCGAATCCCCCGAGATATTGGCGTCAATGCCGCGACACCCAACAACTGTTCTCGCTGCCCAGGTTTGTCGCAGAGCGCCTGGTTTCGATCAAGGATCGAAAGCAAAGTTCATCGACCCGGGGCCAGGCCGCCCCGTGATAATCATTGTGATTTTGGCCTAGAGAACCGAACGCCGACGCCGCCGCCGTTTTCGGAGATAAATTCGATACCTGCGTTCTCGAAGGCGGCTTGGATAGCTTCAACGGTTGAAGCCCGAAGTTGTTCACCTCGTTCTAATCTGGCGATTGTATCGGGAGAAACACGCGCGAATTTGGCCAAATCCCGAGTTCCCCACCCAAGCGCCACGCGCGCCATTTTACACTGAATCGGAATCATTTCGTAACACCGATACGATTTTGTATCGAAGTCTGCTGCATTGGCGGATATCGTATCCATGTTACGATATCATCGTTCCACCGCTCCCGATTGGCTCACCTACAAGCGGCACGACCAAAATCCATAAGTGAGGCTCGGATCATGACTGATTCTGAGAATAGCAGAACTTTATCTGCAATTACGCCTAGAAAAAACATTCCCGAAGCGGCGGCACGGAAATCTTGCCCCGCGCGATCGACCGCCGAAACCTTCTCTCCGTCACTGCACGCCTGCTGGGCGAAGTGATCGCAGAAAGCGGGCGGCGTAGGGAGAGTGGTCCTACGCCCGTCAGAGAAATGTGGCCTCGCTGGTACGAGTACCACCAGCAGCACATAAGGGTCATCCGTCTTAGGGAAAAGCTGCAGGCGGAATTGCTCAAGAGGCCGGCGGCCTTCCTGTCGTTATGCTTCCCAATTTCGCAAAGGATGGCGTCGACGAGGTTCGCTCTTTTGCCGACCTCAATCGGATGGCCCCTCAGCTCGATGCCGAACACCTGTCTCAGACGCGAGCCGAGCTTCGCAGGCGCCGGAAACGATGGAAGGAAGTGGATCGGCGCTTGGGATACAGCGCGACAGTCGCCCTGAAACAAGAACTCGCGGAACGGGCTGGGATATCCGGACGTGTCATGTGGATCACACGACCCTCCTCGCTGATCGAAGTCACCGCCAAGCTCCATTGCCTGATTGTCATGCACGATCCCGGCTTGAAACTTGAAGAAGCACCGTGGCCCGAACTGCGGACGATGCTCAAGGATCTCCTTCGCCTGACGGAAAACGCCCGGCCGAAATCAGGCAATGGACCTGCATATACCGGCAAGGCAGCGGATGTACGAGGCATACTAAATTTGGCAGCCCGATACCGAGACGCCGCCAACATGCTTGGTGAGGGCTTGTCGAAGCCCAACCACTTTCCACGGCGTCTTCTGGCTCTCCATTCGATTGAGCTCTATCTGGATGCTCTTCTGCTTGCTAACGGCCTTGATGGCGAGACAATCCGCGGCTTTGGGTCGGAGACGACGGCTACGCTCTCACAGATGAATCGAGTTATGGCAACTCTGGATGAAGTCTCGCTAAAAGTACGAAAGATGTTGAGAGGCTGCACGGTAGCTGAAGATCGCACGGCTAGTGCGAGAAGTCTTTAGAACCAGCTCTTTCCCAATCTGGGATGTGCCAATCAAATGCCAACGGGATGATTTTGGCGCCAAGTCATCGGCATCCACTTCATCTGTTCTATGCGAAAACCAACATCGCCGTGGCTATCGACATTAGGCTGATTGCTGCATAACTTCCGGAAATCAGCCTCGAGCAACTTGAGGGTGAGGGTAGAAAAATGCGCTTGAAGAGAACCACTCGATTTTTCCTATATGTCCTAACGGCGGCGATGATTTCGACAGCTCTTGCACGGGCAGTTCCATTATCTGACGATTACTCTGATCAACAAAAATCTGCGGCAATGTCCGTTGAACGAGCGCGCCATCATATCAATACGCTTGGCGAGCGCTGCATTAGTCACGACAATAGTGATTACACGTTGCGCTTCCTTCTGCATTTGACGGCGATTGACAACATGGACGTGACCTTACCCACAGATAAGATACTTGCCACACTCCCTCCCGCGCTGAAGGAACAATTAGCGCAGCAACTGCGGCATGAGGTAGATCCGCTGGAAGGGAACGTCGCTATTTGCGGGTCCTTCAAGGCAGATTTACGTCAGGGACGACTCGACTACGCATATACCAACCCAGAGCAGTCAAAAATACTGAGAGATATTTTCTCGGCCGACGAGACAATGCGCATTGCCAAGCGCGATCAAGATATAAAAGCTGGATGCCTGAAAAACAGGTACAACAACGGCGCCCGCGCGTTCGACGAGACGCTTGGACAATGTGAGTGCATGCTAAAAGCGATCAAGCACGGTGCCAGTGATCCGCAAATCGACTCTTGGCTCGCTTCGTTAGACAAGACGCCGCCGTGGTGGGCCGAGGTGGTGACAGATATTATGCAATGTCAGTAGACATGAGACTGGCTGACATTGCACAAAGTGCTCGTTTGCTCCGGTGACGCTGGGATCGGTGATTGGCTTTCTGAGATTTTCGGCCGGGAGGCTTGGACGTGCGTAATCTGTTGCAACTCGGCCAATCAGCAGAATTCGCCAGGAAAACAACTATTTGAAACCCATTAAAGCTTCGACGGCATTGTCAAACATCATAGCAAAATGGGCGCCCACGGGCCGCCCAATCTTATGCAACAACGATTTTGACGTGCATCTGCAGAACGAGCTGAAGGCTGGTCCTTAGATGATCCAACCTTTGGTGCATTTTGTATCGCCGGACGCCCACCGGAACATGTCGTCAACGTATTTTTGTTTCGCCAGATTATTACCGGTGTAAACCGTAACCTTCGAACCGGCGCCTTCCTTTTCGATTTTTACCCAATACACATAGTCGCCGCTGAGGTCGTAAGTGTTGAACGCAACTCCAACACCTTGATCGGCATAAAGATCACTTGCTCCCCTAAGACAACGGTCGGCTTGATCTGCGACGCGTTTGTACATCACGTCAAAGCTCTCCGGAAACGAGCGGGTCGCTTTCAGTGTCTTCGGATCGGACTTGAATTTAGCAAGCTCTGAACTGTCGGTGGCTGTCCTTGGGGCCAAGGTCACAACGCCTGCGAGTTTGGCAGGGCCGCTAGCGGTATATGTACAGCCCGACAAGATAGAAAATACGACAAGCGACTTGAAGATGCGTTTCAAAGGGAGTTGTCCTTTTTAGATCTGATTTAGTTGGTATTTTTCCCCGACCTTGTCGCGAGAAGAAGTTGAGGTCACGGTGATACCTTTTCAACTCTAGACTGATTCCAACGTTTGGTGCCCACGTTTGACCGCCGCAATGATAACGTCTGGGTCGGCTTTCCAGATGAACGGCTTTGGCTCGGCATTGTGCTCGTTGACGAAGCGATTGATGGCGGCCTGAAGGTCGACAACGGAGTGAAACACCCCGTTCTTGAGGCGACGCCTTGTCAGCTTTGCGAAGAACCCTTCGACGGCATTCAACCACGAACAGGACGTCGGAACGAAGTGGAAGGTCCATCGAGGATGCCTGTCCAGCCAAGCGCGCACCTTCGGCTGCTTATGGGTCGCGTAATTGTCGAGAATAACGTGGACGGCTTTATCTTTGGGCAGCGTCGCTTCGATGGCATTGAGGAAGCGAATGAATTCCTGATGTCGGTGGCGCTGCATGTTTTTGCCGATGACCGACCCGTCGAGAACGTTGAGCGCTGCAAATAGCGTCGTCGTGCCATGTCGTTTGTAATCATGGGTCATCGTGCCGCCTCGCCCCTTCTTGAGCGGCAGGCCCGGCTGTGTCCGATCGAGCGCCTGGATCTGGCTCTTCTCATCGACCGACAGAATGATGGCATGGGCCGGCGGCGAGACATAGAGGCCTACAACATCGTGCAGCTTCTCGGCAAAGGCCTTGTCGTTCGACAGTTTGAAGCTGCGCCAGCGATGGGGAGCCAGCCCATGCTCATGCCAGATTTTAACGACGGAAGACGCCGCGATCCCCACCGTTTTTGCCATCGCGCGTACTGTCCAATGTGTCGCCTCCTGCTGCGGCGGCTCCAGGGTCAGCGCAATGACCCTGTCCACCAATTCGCTATCGAGTGGCGCGATGCCAGGAGGCCTGCTCTTGTCGCGCAAGAGGCCGTCGACACCTTCGGACATGAACCGCTCTTGCCAGCGCCAGACACAGGTCTTGGATTTGCCGGTCGCCTCCATAATGGCGACGGTTCCAAACCCATCACCGGTCATCAATATGATCCTTGCTCGCCAGACGTGCTTCTGCGCCGAAGCGCCCGCTGCAACGATAGCCTCAAGCCGATCGCGGTCGGCAGCTGTAACGTCGAATGTGATCCCAGTACGCATGAAACATCGTCGCACATCCAGCAATGCGGGGGAATCCCAAAACGGACTCCTACGTTGCGATCATTCCACTAGTACGTTTCGGACAACAGACCTCGCCTCAAAGTCAATGCTCTCGGACAACAAAATTCGGAAAAGTTCAATTGCGATGAACAATTCATGATTTTCAGACCCCCGATCCAAGCTAGTAGACGTCGATTTTGCCGCCGATATCGATTTCGAGGGGTAGCATTCCGCTCAATTCCTTCTTCAATTTCCCGGATTTGACGACGTTCACGTGGTTCGACGAGCCCGCTGCAAGCCGTCTACGCTGCCATGGCCTCGTCCTCTCCGGCGAAGATGTTCGTCAAGTGAAGGAAGCAAATCATTCCGATGTCTCATCCGTCGGTGGGGACGCATCGGCGCCGGCGGTCAAAGGCTGGTGCATCATTTCAAGTGCGAAGAGGAGGCCGTCGGACTCTTCCTCCAGCTCTTGCGCCAGAAACGGTTGCGTGGCTATCGCCCGAAATCCTTGTCTGACACGATCGTCCGACGGATCGAGTGGAAGAAGAACTGCGAAGCAAAGCTTTGAGCCTGACACGCCGGTCAATCCCGGTGGACCGGCTCACCTGGTAGCAGAGCGCACCCTCGGAAGCGTGTGGATCGGCGTCCCGCACTTCGGCGCGCAGCAGCTCGATGACTTCGTTGATGCAAGTCGTCATTGTCGTCTTCTTGACGTTTGTGAAAGACGACGCGCGGTCGTGACGGCGTGTCGCCATAGCATTGTGGGCGGACTGAGCAGAGAACCACCTCTCGTGTGACACTGATGGCCTTTGCGGCCGCAAAAGCGGGTCTGCGGCGCCTTAAGAAGGCTATAGTCAATTGGAAGCTGTGGAAATCCCTGCTTTCGAATCTTCATTCTGCATTGCGTCAATGACAGCAGCTCACTCCGCTGTCAGGGTTTCCGTATCAACAATAATGCGGAGACGTAGATGACCACCACGAATGAAATCGCCGACAAGATCGCGGGTGAACACAGCCTGACGAAGGCACAAGGCAAGGCAATCGTCGAAGCGGTGATCGCCTCGATCACTCAAGCCGCGATTGCCGGCAACGAAACGTCGCTGCCCGGATTTGGCAAGTTCAAGGTGAAGGCAACGCCGGAGCGCGAAGCGCGCAATCCGGCGACCGGCGCGACCATTAAAGTCGCGGCGGCCAAGAAGCTAGCGTTTACGCCGGCCAAGGCACTCAAGGACGCATTGAACAAATAACGCGATCTAAGCACGCACGATATTTTGCCTGGCGCGCGCGATCCTCGGGCGCCATCTAAGCCCCGTTAGAGCAACCATTCCCGGCCCTTCTCTCCTCTCCTATCGTCGCCGAGAAGGACGGCCGCCTACCGAGCGACAGCCTGAAGTGCGGGCTCGAGCAGCTGGCGGCTCCCAAACTTCATGCCGCTCAGCTCCAATCAACAAATGATTGACTTCCAATTATCATGCCTGATAGTTCCAATTTTCAGGAACCGGAACGCGCATGTACAAACGATTTGTGGAACGCCGGGCAGACGAAGCCCTTTCGGATACGCCAGTGGTTCTGATCGTCGGGCCACGCCGGGCGGGCAAGACCACGCTGGTGCGGAAGATGGAGGGAGCCGACCGCAGCTACATCACGCTCGACGATCAGACGGTCCTTAGCTCCGCAAAGTCCGATCCTGCCGGCTTCATCCGCGGACTTGACCGGGCGATCATCGACGAAATCCAGCGCGCGCCCGAACTGTTACTGGCCATCAAAAAGACGGTGGACGAGGACTATCGCCCCGGCCGGTTCCTGCTCACCGGTTCCGCCAACGTGCTGACATTGCCCCGTGTCGCCGACAGCCTGGCAGGCCGCATGGAAACCATCCAAATGTTGCCGCTCGCCCGCGCGGAGGTCGAAGGCGCGACCTCGACATTTTTGGACCGTCTGTTCGAAGGAAAACTGCAGAGCGACCGGAACGGGATCGTCGCGGACGATCTCTTGAGGCTCGTCCTTCTCGGCGGGTTTCCGGAGGCGATTGCCAGAGAAAGCGAACGACGGCGCCAGGATTGGGCGCGATCCTATCTGACATCGGTTCTGACGCGCGACCTGCGGGACATCGCCGATGTCGAAAAGCTGACAGAGCTCCCGAAGTTCGTGCGTTTGCTTGCCGAGCATTCCGGGCAACTGGTCAACTATTCGCAGTTCGGATCGAGCATCAACGTCAGCCACAAGACGGGACAACGATATGTCGGCCTGCTCGAACAGGTATTCCTGATCACCACTGTGCAGCCCTGGTACACCAACGCATTGAAGCGGATCGCCAAAACCCCGAAACTGCATTTTGTCGATTCCGGCGTACTCGCAGCCGCCCGAGGCCTGACCTTTGACCGGGTGAAGACGGATCGCAGCGCATTTGGCGCGCTCTTGGAGAGCTTCGTATTCTCCGAGATCCTGAAACTCGTGACAGCGTCGGACTTGCGGCTAACCCCCTACCATTTCCGCGATCAGCAGATGCGAGAGGTCGATGTCGTGCTCGAGCGCGACGATGGGACAATCGTCGGGATCGAAGTGAAAGCGAGCGCCACCGTCAAGGCCAGCGACTTTGGAGGACTGAAGACCTTGGCGGAAGCGTGCGGAGAAAAGTTCGCGTATGGCATCGTCCTTTATGACAACACTGATGTCGTTCCCTTCGGCGAACGGCTTGCCGCTGCTCCGCTTTCTTGTTTGTGGCGGTGATGATCTGTTCACGGGG
Organism: Rhizobium sp. P28RR-XV; assembly: GCF_012641385.1. NCBI lineage: Bacteria > Pseudomonadati > Pseudomonadota > Alphaproteobacteria > Hyphomicrobiales > Rhizobiaceae > Rhizobium > Rhizobium sp. P28RR-XV. The sequence continues at coordinate 299 of NZ_JABAIG010000030.1, read as the reverse complement.
ATGGCGAATTCCCCACCCCAGGTTTCACTGCCGGTGCGCATCGGCCGGCTACAATTGTCGTTTAGCAGTTAATTGTAAGATTCTTTCTGCGAGAATTTCAACGAGATAGCTCTGCACTTTATTTGCGATTGAGCAGTTAGAGATTGGAACTCGTGAGTGGGCACCAAATTGGCTCTGTTGCAAGAATTCCGGTTGGTTGGCGAGGTCTTGTTTTCTCTGCCGTTACGCGGCCTGACCTTCGAGATTTGAAGCGAGCAGGGCGACGGCTTCCGTCAAGGCGCTCGGTCCGATACCGAAAG